>JAEWLZ010000304.1 GCA_023457295.1 Cyanobacteria bacterium OH_PDB_112 | reverse complement strand
CTATTGTACCACGCGCGCGCACCCACGCAAAGGGTGGCCGCCCACCCCCGCGGTTTTTTTCCCGTTTTTTGCGTGAAGCCAAGGCGTGGCTTAGCTTTTCACCCCGCCGGCATGGTTCACCGGCGGGCGGCGACTTCCTCCAGCAGGGCGCGGCGGGGGTTGAGCAGCGCCGTGGCCAGCCACAGCAGCAACGCCGTGGCGCCCAGCGCGGCCAGCAGCACCCACACGGCCTGCGTGGGCAGCGCCACCAGGTAAAACACCCCCGGCAGGCATAGCACCGCCAGCGCCACAGCGCCCGCCATCAGCCCCACCAGCGCCGCGCGGATGCCATCCAGCGGCAGGCAGGTGAGCAGCAGCACGCAAAGCCCGCTGAACACCGCCACCAGCGTGCATAGCGTGCTCACCACCGGCTCTGCAAACCCCAGCGCCGCGCCCGCGAGCATCACCCCCACGCACACCGCCGTGACCGTGAGCCCACCAGGCAGCGCGCGCGTGAGCACATTGCGCAAAAACCGCCCGCTCACGCGCTCGCGGTTGGGCTGCAGCGCCAGCACAAAGGAGGGAAACCCGATGGTCAGGGTGCTCACCAGCGTCAGCTGGATGGGCGCGAAGGGGTAGGCAAACGGCAGCGCCAGCAGCAGCGCGGCCAGCAGAAAGCTGAACAGGTTTTTCACCAAAAACAGCGCCGAGGCGCGGGTGATGTTGTTGATCACCCGCCGCCCTTCCAGCACAATATCGGGCATCACGGCAAAATCGGCGTCCAGCAGCGTAATCTGCGCCACGCGGGCGGCCGCGTCGCTGCCGCCGGCCATGGCGATGGAGCAATCCGCTGCCTTGAGGGCGGGCACATCGTTCACGCCGTCGCCAATCATAGCCACGGCGTGCCCCTGCCGCTTGAGCGCAGCCACCAGCTCGCGCTTATCCTCCGGGCTGACGCGGCCAAACACCGTGAACTGGCGCACCAGTGCCCCATAATCCACCGGGCGGGCGAGGGAGGCGCAATCCACCGCGCGCTCAGCATGCGCCAGCCCGGCTTCCTGCGCGATGCGGGATACGGTGAGCGCGCTGTCCCCCGAAATCACCTTCACGCTCACGCCCTGCTCCCGAAAATACGCCAGCGTGGCGGCCGCCTGCGGGCGCAGCGCATCCCCCAGCAGCACAAAGCCCAGCGGAGCCAGCCCCTGCGGTAGCACTTTGCCCTGCAGCGGCGCTGCGGTGCGGGAGAGCAGCAGCACGCGCAACCCCTGCGCCGCGTAGGCGCGCGAGGCCTCCAGCACCTCTTCCCGCAGGGCGGCGGTGGTTTCGGGCGCGCCCAGTACCAGCGTGCCCAGCTGCGGCAGCCGCGCGGCCGACCACTTGCGCTCGCTGGAGAAAGGCACGGTTTCCTCCGCCTCGCCCTGCGGCGGGTAGGCGATGCGCAGCGCCGCGTAGGTGGGGCCCTCTTCGCCGGGGAAGGCGGCGGTGAAGGCGCGCATCGCGCTTTCCACCTCGTCCCGGGTAGCAGACCCCAGCGCCACCACGCCGCGCACGTGCATATGCCCGGTGGTCAACGTGCCGGTCTTGTCCAGGCAGAGCACATCCACACGGGCGAGGTTTTCAATGCCGTATAGCTCGTTGACCAGCGCATTGCGCCTGCCCAGGCGGATCACGCCCACCGCCAGCGCCACCGAGGTCAGCAGCATCAGCCCTTCGGGGATCATCCCCAGCGTGGCCGCGACCGTTTTGGTCACCGCCGCGCTCACGGGCAAATGCAGCCCCAGCGTTTGGCGCAGGTACAGCAGCCCGCCGATGGGCAGCAGCGCCAGGCTCACCCAGCGGATGATGCGGCTGAGCGCGGCCATCAGCTCGCTGGCCGGGCGGCGCACCTTGCGCGCGCTCAGCTGCAGCTGCCCTGCAAAACTTTGCGCGCCCACCGCCGTGAGCTGTGCCCACAGCTCGCCCTCGGTCACATAGCTGCCCGAGAGCACAGCATCGCCCGCGCGCTTGGGCACGGGCTCGCTTTCCCCGGTCAACAGGGATTCATTCAGTTCCGCTTCGCCCTGCAGCACCCGCCCATCCGCGGGCGCCTGATCGCCCCGGCGCAGGCAGATCACATCGCCCAGCACCAGCGCTTCTGGCGGCAGGGCAACCGTCGCGCCATCGCGCAGCACGCGCACCTTCGCCCGCGACAGCAGCAGCAGGCGGTCATGCGTGCGTTTGGCGCGCAGCTCCTGCGTCAGCCCGATAACCGCGTTGCTGACCACCACCCCCATGAACAGGAGGTTGCGATAGCTGCCCACCGCGATGAGCAGCGCCGCCAGCACGCAGTTGAGCAGGTTGAACAGGGTGAACACATTGCGCCGGATGATCGGCCACGCGCCACCATCCGCCGCGCGGGGCAGGCGGTTGCTTTGCCCCTGCGCGCCAAGCGCCTCCGCCTGCGCGGTGGTGAGCCCCGGCAGGGGCGTGGTTTGCGCGGCCAGCGGCCGCTCGGGGTGAATCGCAGGGGTCATGGCTCAACCTCCTCATGGGAACTTTATGCGCCGGCGTGGGCGCGTGCCCCGTTACTCCACCACCGGGGGCAGGGGCGAATCGGTCAGCGCGGTAGGGCGCAGCAGGTAGCAGGTGGAAATGCCCAGCTCGCGCACGGCGCTCAGCGGCACGCGCACCACGCCCGGGGCGACCGTGGTCAAAATGTGCTTGCGATCCGAGGCATCGTAGTTGTCCTGCCGGAAGGGATCCAGCACGTAGAGGAAGGTGTCATCCACACTGGCGAGCACCACGTAATGCCCGCCGCCGGTGAACGGGTTGCCCCGGCCCAGGCTGGCGATAGCCAGCGCGCCGTTTTTCACAGCGTCGAAGGCTTCCTCCTCCTCCGAGGTCACGGCCAGATCCAGCTTATACAGGTAGGCGATGCGCTTGAGAAAGTTAAGCGACGTGCCCGCCTGCGCCCTGCGCGAAACCTCGCCCCAGCGGTTGTTGCCGGTGGCAAAGTTGGCCATCACCAGCGGCAAGTACCGCAGGTACTCCTCGGGCTCCTGCACCTGATACTGCGCGTGCAGCTTGCTGCAAAAATCCTGATTCACCGAGCATTGGCAGAAGGTGTACCCCAGCGCGCTTTTCGCGTAGCCGAAGATATCGCCAAGGCGCTCCGGCGGCACCAGATTGGCCACCGCCATCGCCACCGCCACCGGGCCGCAGCCGCCCTCGCCAAAGGCGCGCCGCTTGGCGGAGCCCCGGCTCTCATAGCGCATGTTCTCCCACAGCGGATCGTTTTGCACATACACCATCATCTGCCCGCGGCCGGGCACATTTTGCCAGGCGCTCAGCGTGGGCGCCTCATCCATGCTCACTTTGGTCACGGTGAGCTTCTCCTGGTTGGCGTAGAGGATCTGGCGCATCCGCCCGTATACCACATAGCGCTCGCCGTGCTGCTCGTTGGTGCAGGTGACCAGCACCAGCAGCTGATCCCCCCACTCGGGCAGCGAGGTTGCCTTGGCCTGAAACAGGGATTGGGCTTCCAGCTCGCTCATGTAGGCGTCAAACTCGGCGCGGCGGGTAAACTGCTTCACCCGCCAGGTGGTTTCATCATCCGCCTGGCACACGCGCAGCGCGAACAGGTCAATAGCAAAATCCGCATAGGGGGTGAGCAGCGTCATCTGCGGGTGCGCATCGTAATACGCCTGCTCGCGGTACTCGGCCAGCGTGGAGAACATGGCGTCGGTTTTGGTGTGGTGGGCGTATAGATACGTGTTGGCATCGTTAAAGGTGGCGGAGCTGCCGCTATCCATAAACACGGAGCCATCCTTGTTGAGCTTGCGGTTGAACAT
>JAEWLZ010000303.1 GCA_023457295.1 Cyanobacteria bacterium OH_PDB_112 | reverse complement strand
CTTTCATTCCGTGAAAATCGTATGGTTTTGTGTAATGCGGATATTCAAGCAAATTATCTTCAAAAGAATCTTCATGAGCAGATTCTATTTTGCCTAGAACCCCTGATATAAGCCTGCTTGTAGCATCAATTATACATAATGCGCCAAGTTCTCCCCCTGTCAGGACAAAATCGCCAATTGAAATTTCTTCCAACCCAATGCCTGTTCTTATGCGTTCATCAAATCCTTCATAATGTCCGCAAAGCAAAATAAGTTGGTCAAATTTTGCAAGTTCTTTTACTTTGGATTGATTTAGAGGTTTCCCTTGAGGGGTAAGCATTATGGTCTTTGTTGAGGATAATTTACCAATACTTTCATAAGCCCTGAAGAAAGGGTCGCACATCAACACCATGCCTGCTCCGCCTCCGTATGGAGTGTCATCGACTCGGTGGTGCTTATCCTGCGAGAAATCTCGTGGATTAATAGCATTAACAGCAATAAAGCCGCTTTCGATACCGCGCGAAATAATACTATGCGAGCAGTGCTCCAAAATCATATCGGGGAAAAGGGTAATTACGTCGTATTGCATTATCTTTCTATAAGTCCGGGTATTTCGTCTATTACTATAATTTGTTTTTTAAGGTCTACAACAGGTACGAGTTTTTTGACAAAAGGCACAAGGTGAGTTTTTTGATTTTGGTCTTCGATAGACAAAAGTTCACTCCCCGTCTGGGTTATAAGATATTTTATTTTGCCTATATATTCTTCTTTTGTATTATAAACTTCAAGACCTACAAGATCATCAATTAGGTATTCATCTTCTTCAAGGTGTTTTTCCACTTTGGTTTTGTCGGCATAAAGTTCAAGATTTTTTAGTTCTTGTACTTCTTCAACGGAATTTAATTCTTTAAATTTGATTATGGCATGCTGTTTATGAAATCTTACACGCTCTGGTGTTAAAAAAATTTCTTCGCCATGCTTTTTAATAAGAAAAACTTCAATGGAAAGTAATTGTTCCTCACGACCTTTAGTATAGCCGATTTTGGCTTCCCCTTTTATTCCATGAAAATTTAAAATTCTTCCTATCGATAAGTATTTAACCATAACCACCTCTTTTTTGCTTATTATAACATCATTTAACAAAATGAGCCTAAAATCTTTCTACTACATTATAATAAAACCAAGGTTAGCTTTTAACAGACAATAAGACAATTTTAAAAATGATAAAAATAGTCAATTTATCGAAATATTTCGGTAAAACAAGAATTCTGCATAATATAAACTTGGATGTAAAAAAGGGCGAAATCATAGCTCTTTTGGGTGCATCAGGTTGCGGTAAAAGCACTCTTTTAAAATGTATTAACGGTCTTGAAAAAGTTAAAACCGGCAAAATTTTTATTGAAGATGAAGAAATAACTTCAAAAAGAGTCAATTTAAACTTAATTCGAACAAAAGTGGGGATTGTTTTTCAGCAATTCAATCTCTTTCCTCATATGACAGTTAAGCAGAATATTACTCTTGCTCCAATAAAAGTTAAAGGAATGTCAAAGACTGAGGCAGAATTTGTAGCGATGGAGCTTTTGGAAAAAGTTGGGCTTTTGGATAAAATCGACAAATATCCCGATGAATTATCCGGAGGTCAGGCACAGAGAGTTGCAATAGCTCGCAGTTTAGCTATGAAGCCCGATATAATGTTATTTGATGAACCTACAAGCGCCCTTGACCCGCAAATGACGGCAGAGGTGCTTGATACTCTTAAAAATCTTGCCGAAGAAGGTATTACAATGATTGTTGTAACTCATGAAATGAAATTTGCAAAAGAAGTGGCAAATCGTGTGATTTTTATGTCGCGTGGTGAAATAGTTGAAGAAAATAATCCTGCGGATTTCTTTGGGAATCCTCAAAAAGAAGTGACGAAAGAGTTTTTGGAAAGTGTGACGGTATGAAGAAAATATTTTTATTAATGATGATATTCATGGTGTTTTTTACCGGTTGTGATTTTGGCAAGTCAAATCAACCACAACTTGATACTTTAGGTAAAATCAGACAGCGTGGTAAATTAATAGTTGGAGTCAAATATGATAGTAAGCCGTTTGGATTCCTTGACAGGAACAATCAGGTGCAAGGTTTTGATATAGATGTTGCAAGAGAAATAGCAAAAAATATTTTAGGTGACCCTAATGCAGTTGAATTTAAGCAAGTAACCACTTCTAACAGAATTTTTATGCTTACATCAGATGCGGTTGATATGGTAATTGCCACAATGACAATAAACCCTAAAAGACTTGAGGTGGTTGATTTTTCACAACCATATTATGTGGCGGGTCAAGCCATAATGATTCCTCAAAATAGCTCAATTAAAGGTGTAAAAGACCTTAATAACAAAAAAGTTATTATAGTTTTGGGGTCGACATCCGAAAAGAATATCAGAATGCTTGCACCAGAGGCAGTTATTCAGGGTTTCAGGACTTATAACGATGCTTTTTCTGCGCTTAAAGCAGGTCGTGGAGAAGCTCTTACTACGGATGACAGTATTTTATACGGATTTTTGGATTCTGATTCTAATTACAAAATTCTTCCTGAACGTTATACCAAAGAGCCTTATGGTATTGCAATTAAAAAAGGTTCTGAAACAGAAACTCTAAGAATTCTAATAGATGAATCTCTTTATCATATGCAAAAAAACGGTACTTTAAAGCAAATTAAACACAAATGGGTAAAATAAATGTATAATTTAGATTTCTCAGTTCTTTTTGAGGCTAAAAATCTTATTTTGCAAGGATTGCTAATAACATTAAAAGTTTCTTTCCTAAGCAGTATTTTTGCGTTTCTTTTAGCCGTTTTTGTTACTTATTTGCGCAATACACCTTGCAGAAGTCTGCAATATCTTACCAATGCTTATATTGAAGTTGTAAGAAATATTCCTCTTTTAATACAGCTTTATATAATTTATAAAGTTTATCCTCATTTCGGGTTAAGTTTTTCGCCAGTAAATTGTGGAATTATGGCGCTTAGTGTTTATACGGCGGCGTATATTGCAGAAGTTTTTCGCTCCGGGATGAATTCTATTGCAAAACAGCAGTCCCAAGCCGCATATGCTTTAGGGCTTAATTATTTTCAAACATTTTTTATGATTACTTTTCCGCAGGCAATTCGTATAGTAATTCCTGCTCTAGGAAGCCAATTTATAAATTTGATAAAAAATTCTTCGCTTGTAAGTTTTGTTGCGGTTGTTGATATTTTTTACGTTATTTATAAAGGTGCTGCGGATGATTTTAGAATTTATGAATATTTTTTGCTTGGAGCTTTAATTTATATGATTTTAACAGGTTTTGTGGCTGTTTTGACTAATTTTATTGAAGCACACAATAAAGTTTTCGGAAGGGAGGTAAAAGTCTGATGCAAGATATAATTCTTAATTCCGAACAGCTTTTGATAGGGCTTCGTATAACTGTTTTGCTTGGTCTTTTATCAGGAGTTACAAGCCTTATTTTAGGTTCTTTTTTGGGGCTGGCAAGATATTCAAGGATTTTTCCTCTTAATATAATTGCCGCTGCTTTTATAGAAATAACAAGAAGTATTCCTTTGGTTTTGTATATTGTGTTTATTTATCTTACCTGTTCACCTATTTTGGCAAGTATAAATATATTTCATGATGATATTTTCGGGTCGTTGGAATTTCAATCCGCTTATATTGCTCTTTCTTTGTTTACATCCGCGTATATTGCAGAAATCGTAAGAAGCGGCTTAAAATCTGTCGAAAGAACACAGGTTCAGGCGGCAAAAGCTTTGGGGCTTACAATTTTGCAAAGACTAAAGTATATTATTTTGCCCTGCGCAATAAGCCGTATGATGCCGGCTCTTGTGAGTCAATTTATATCGCTTATAAAGGACACTTCTTTGGCTTCTGTTATAGGACTGATTGAATTTACGCGCTCAGGAGAGATTATTTATGAGCGCACATACCATGAAACAGAGATTTTGACACTTATTGCGATTACATATTTTATAATTTGTTTTGGCATGTCACGTATCAGCAAAAAGCTTGAAAAACGCCCTTTTGCTGTTTTGAATATGGGTTTTTAATAATACTTTCATCTAATCTTTTAGTCTAATATGAAACTTTTTTGCGGGTCTTTCGTCTAATAAAAAAGGAAAGAAAATAATCCTAAAGTTTATTAGACTAAAACATTATTAATTATTTCTGAATTTTTCATTTAAAAAGACAGAAACAATATAATATTTAAATCAAGAGGATGGAATATGAATATTAAACCTGAAATTATTGAAGATATACATGCAAAGTTTATAGATGAGCTAACTGATGACGGCTTGGAAGAAAAAGAGCATTATTTTGATAAATGTACAAGTGCTTATTCTGATGATATTTTACAAATGTATTTAAAGGATATCGGCAAAAAGAAACTTTTGACGACTCCCGAAGAAATAGAGCTGGGCAGGATAATAAGAGAAGGTAAGCCCGACGAGGCAAAAACGGCTAAAGACAAACTGGTTCAGGCAAATTTGAGGCTTGTTGTCAGTATTGCCAAAAAATATGTCGGGCAGGGGGTTTTATTTATGGACATGGTGCAGGAGGGGAGTCTCGGGCTAATCAGAGCAACCGAAAGGTTCGATTACCGTAAAGGCTTCAAATTTTCGACCTATGCGACATGGTGGATTAGACAAACAATAATAAGAGCCATCGCCAACACCTCTCGTACAGTGAGAATTCCTGTTCACATGTCCGACAAAATCAGGTTACTTAAAAAGACAATTCATCAGCTTGCATCAGATTTCGGCAGAGAGCCGACCGATGCTGAGCTTGCAAAAGAGATGGATTTGAGCAAGCTTAAAATTTCTAACATCAAAAAAGCTATGATTAGAGAGCCTATTTCTCTTGATATGCAAATAGGTGATGAGCTTGTGTTGGAAGATTACGTTCCTGATGTTCTGCATAAAAGTCCTGATTGTGAAACAACTGAAGATTTGCTTTCGGAGGATATAGAAAGACTTTTGGATTTTTTAAATGACAGAGAAAAAGAAATCATAATCGAGAGATTCGGGATTTTTGGCACGAAGCAAAAAACTCTTGAAGAACTCGGACAAAAAATGGGTTTTTCAAAAGAACGTATAAGACAAATCGAAGATATCGCTATTAAAAAATTGCGTACAAAAGAAGAACTGCTTCATTTGAAAGATTACTTGAAGTAAAACTGAAAAAGCCCCCATTTGGGGGCTTTTTTGTTAAAATAAAATGAATTTTTTAGGTTTTTTCTCTTCTTTAATATCATTAGGATCTAGAACAAAAGAAGTACCTTTGGAAATATTGGCTTTATCATAATTTTGATATTGCCTGGTACCCATTTCAGGAT
>JAEWLZ010000302.1 GCA_023457295.1 Cyanobacteria bacterium OH_PDB_112 | reverse complement strand
GAATGGATGAAAACCCTTTTAAACATATTACATCCGCCGATTATGATTTTTTGGTTGTCTATGATTATTCCGATTTATCTTTTGAAGAAGACTTATCCGAATATGCTGAAATTACGCTCATTGCCTGGTCTATGGGGGTTTTGGCGGCAAGTATTATTTGTGAAAAATTAAGTATTAGAAAAGCACTTGCTTTTAATGGGACACAAAAGCCTATTGATGTAAAATTTGGAATAAATCCCAAAATGTATCAACTTACGCTTGATAATCTGGATGAAAATACGCGCGATAAATTTTTTCAAAATATGTTTTTGGATGAAAAAGAATTTCAAAAATTTCAACAACCTCAAAGAAATATTGCAAATCAACGTGAAGAATTGGCAAATTTGCAAAAAATTGCATTAGAGAATGATTTTTTTGGCTTTAATTTTGACTGTGCAATAATATCTTCTCAAGATAAAATTATTCCTGGAAATAATCAGAAAAATTTTTGGCAGACAAAAAAAGTTAAAGTGGTAGAATTAAATAGCGGACATTATCCGTTTTTTGAATTCAATAGTTTGGAAGAGATTATAAATGAGGCGCTATAACAAAGATTTAGTTAAATTAAGGTTTGAGCATTCGTTTCCGACATATGACAGTCATGCCGTTGTGCAGAAGGAAATGGCTAAAAAATTATCTGATTATATTTTGAATTTTTGCGGTGAAAATTACAAAAATGTTCTTGAAATAGGTTGTGGCACAGGATTTTTGACAAGGCATATTATGGAAGATATGAAAATTAAAAAGCTTCTCATAAATGATATTTCACCTGAAGTAATTGGTTATATAGAAAAAATAGCTCCATATTGTAATTATCTTATAGGAGATATGGAGCATATTATTTTTGAGAACAAATTTAATATCATAACGTCAAATGCCGCATTTCAATGGGCAGAAGATTTAGAAAGTATGATAAAAAGATTTTATAACGTTCTTAAACCTGATGGAGTGCTTGCTTTTACGACTTTTGGGGAGCGAAATTTTGAACAAATGACAAAAATTTCTGACCGCAAACTTATGTACAAGCCGCTCGATGAATTGTCGGAGATGTTTAATGGATTTGAAGTGAAAGTTATACAGGAAGAAATTCATCAGATTGAGTTTAAAACTCCTATTGATGTTTTGCGCCATATTAAAAATATCGGAGCAAACGCAATTGCAGCAGAGTTTTGGACAAAAGGCGCACTAAAAGATTTTGAAGGTAAGTACAGAGAATTTTTTACCACTGATAAGGGTGTTTCACTTACTTATCATCCGATTTATGTAGTGTTGCAAAAGAAAAAGAAATTATAAATTTTAGAAATCCAGATAGCTTTTTTTAACTTTTGTAAATAAAAAGTATATCCACTGATTTTATAGTTTTAAAAATGTTTTTATTCATTTATAAACTAAAATCAATCGGAGGATTTTTTTGGATGAATAGAGATTTTCTAGACTACATGAATTTGTATGATGCAAAAAGCCACTTATTTGAGCTTCAAACCCGTCGTCTTGATATTGAGAGAAACGGTGATATTGATGAATTGAATAATCTTGACGATGAAATTGTAAATGCAATAATTCGATTACAAAAATACGAAGTAGCAATGAGCTAGCGGAATCAGGCAAGTGCGCCCAACACGACCTTGCGAATCTTTCGGCGAAGCGAAAGGTTTGTTTTATGCAAGCCGAAGCGAAGTAAAGAAAGATGAGTCGCCTGTATTCCAAGATGAAATTTTAGCATCACAGATCGAAAAATAAGAAACAAAAAACCGACCCTTGAAAGGTCGGTTTTTTATATATTATTTTTTAAGAACTATGAAACAAATTCTTTAGCTTCTTGAGCCAAGTTTTTTGCGTCAATTTGAATTCCTGGGCCCATAGTTGTTGCAAGGTAAACAGATTTCAAATAAGTTCCTTTTGCTACTGAAGGTTTAGATTTGATAACAGCGTCTGTCAAAGTCATAAAGTTTTTCATCAAATCTTCTTCTGTAAAGCTTAGTTTTCCGATAGGAACGTGAACCATACCTTGTTTGTCCGCACGGTATTCAACTTTACCTGCTTTAGCATCAGATACTGCTTTTGCTACATCAGGAGTCACAGTACCTGTTTTTGGGTTTGGCATTAAACCTTTAGGTCCAAGAACTTTACCTAATTTACCCAAAAGTGCCATACAATCAGGAGTTGCAATCAAAGTATCAAATTCTAACCAACCGCCTGAAATTTTATCAACGATATCTTCAGTTCCTGCAAAATCAGCACCCGCGTCAAGTGCTTCTTTTACTTTTTCACCTTTTGCTACAACGCAAACACGAACAACTTTACCTGTACCGGCAGGAAGAATTGTTGTACTGCGAACTTGCTGTTCAGCGTGTTTTACGTTGATACCTAAACGCATATGAACTTCCATTGTTTCATCAAATTTTGAAATAGCTTTAGCAACTTCTTTAAGCTTTTTAATAGCTTCAGCTGAATTAGCCGGTTGCTCAATGGATTCCATTAATTCTAATATTTTTTGTTTTCTTTTTGTAATTTTTGCCATTTTTATCTCCTTTGTGGTTCAAGCGGACAAATTGTCCTTCCACTTTATTTAAATACTTTACTTATCGACAGCTTATTCCTTTTTACTCTGCTTCGATTTTTTGCTGAAGTTACGTCAAGGAATTCGCAGGGAGCTTTGCTCAGTCTTGCCGAATCTACTAACCTTCAGCAATTGTAACACCCATTGAGCGGCATGTGCCTTTAATCATCTCAACGGCTGCTTCTAAAGTTGTTGCATTCAAATCAGGCATTTTAATTTTGGCAATTTCTTCCAATTGAGCTTGCGTGATTTGACCTACTTTTGTTTTGTTAGGAACAGATGAACCTTTTGGAAGATTCAAAACTTTTTTAACTAAAACAGGAGCAGGAGGTGTTTTTGTGATGAAAGAAAAAGATCTGTCTTCATAAACTGTAATTTCAACAGGAATTACAAGACCTTCTTGATCTTGAGTTTTTGCATTGTATTGTTTACAAAAATCCATAATATTAACACCGTGTTGACCCAAAGCAGGACCAATTGGTGGAGCCGGATTTGCTTTGCCGGCTTGGATTTGCAATTTAATTTTGCCTATAACTTTTTTTGCCATTTTTATCTCCTTTGTGGTTCAAGCGGACAAATTGTCCTTCCACTTATAATTTAATTTACTTCTATACTTTTTGAATTTGATTATATTCAAGTTCCACAGGTGTTTCACGACCGAAGATTGAAACAGAAGCGCGGATTTTTGATTTGTCCGGATAAACTTCTGTGATATCTCCAACGAAATCTGCGAAAGGTCCTGATACGATACGTACTTTATCGCCCACAGCCACGTCGATTTTAATTTCTTTAGGCTGAGTTTGTGAGCGGTGAAGAATTTTTTTGATTTCTGATTCTTTAGCAGGTATAGGTCTTTTGCTTGTTCCCACAAAC
>JAEWLZ010000301.1 GCA_023457295.1 Cyanobacteria bacterium OH_PDB_112 | reverse complement strand
CTGTTTCGTAATGTTTTACAAGGTTTGCGATTTTTTTAACTGTTTCCTTGTATTTTTCATCGTTTTTGACAATTTCTTCAAATTTAGCTTCAAGAATTTTTCTGGCTTGTGATTCGGATTCTTGCATTTTTTTGATTTCTGCATCTTTAAATCCTAAAGCTTTGAAAATACCATTGGAAGCTTTAGCCCACTCAAGAGCTCCGACAGAACCTTCATTCAATCCTGTTTTGTGTATAACATATTCTTTTAAGACTTTGTCTTTTTGCCTAAAAATGCTGAATTCTTTATGAACATTTTTAAGCATTTCAGCTTTTTCTTTGCTTAAATGTAAAGGCTCAGTATCAAGTTTAGAACTTAAAACCGTTTGGAAATGAGTATCAAGAGCTTCTCTAACGCTTCTGTCAGTTTTAAATGCTTCACTTTGTTGAACTGCTTTTTCTTTGTAAAGAGTGTTTATAACATTTGCGACAGCTTTTCTTTGAGGTTCATTTTTTTCTCCGAATAAAGCGATGTCTTTGTTTAGTTGTTTAGCTTCTAATGCCGCTTTTATTTCTTCTTTTTTAATCTCAACATTTACTTTTGCATCTTTATTGTCAGGATGAGGAATTTCAAGTTTAACATCTCCGAACATTTCAGAAACATCAGTAGTTTTTTCTGATTTTAATAATTCTTTCAAATCAGCTTTGAAAGATTCGTGGATTCTTTCGTCATCATTGCCTGCAATAAGTTTTACCAAATCGTTTGCTGATTTTTCATTTAAAGATTTGTTAGTATTTTCTTTCAAGAAAGCTTCCAATTTTTCAGTTTCTTTTTTATCGGCTTCTGTTATTGAAGATAAATCATTTATTTTTTTGTTAACTTGATTTGTTTTTAATACTTTATTAATATGATGCATTCCTTTTTCTGCTGCGCAAGAAATTAATGCGCTCATTGCAGGAACTGCGATACCGGCAGTAAGCATCCATAAAGTATCTGCTTGAATTGAAATTTTTGTCATTTTTTCTTTTATTACACTTTGGCGATTTGTCATATTTTTGTCTATGCCCATTCTATCGCCTACGGAACTCAATTTTTCTGAAGGATATAAATCCCAAGGTGTGTATTGAGGATCGCGGTGTACATCTTTTTTACGTCCGTAGCTGTCAACATATTTTTGATTTATGTTAAAACCGTACAAAGCTTGTATTGGAGCTTGAATAAATAAAGTAGGGAATAAAGCCATAGATGCAAGGAAAGATGCAAAACCTACAAATTCCATACCTTTTTTAACGGGAAGAACTTTTGTACTTGCAAGATAGCCAGCAATAGCTAAACCTGCGCCTTGCATACCTAAATTATTTGTTTGACCCAATTTATGGTCATCACTTTTTCCTTTAAGACCTTTTCCGAGATTTTTTACATTTTCAAAGGTATCACCCACCATAACAAAAGGAGCTTTCCATAAAGGAGTATTTACTAAATAACCTTTAGGAGAATAAGCTTTTGCTCCGAGTTGATATTTTGAATAGTCAACACTTTTTGGAGCATTCTTTGCTTTGGGATTGCTCTGGTTTTGAGATATTGAATTTTTTTGAAGAGTCAATTCAGTCGTCATTATGCTTCGTAATACCTCTTGGCGTTGTCTATAACTTGTTTATCTTCATGTTTTGCTTTAAAACCGCTGATAGTGGCAATAGGAGCGGCAACGGAAAGAATTGCCGAAGAAAGTAAAAGGGCTTTTCCTAAAATACCTGCAGTTTTTGTTTTTCCTGCTGTACCTTTCCACATATCAATAACACTTCTTTTAAGCATGCTAAATGTGTGAGGAACAGCGTTTATGATGCTTTGTTTCTTAATACCTTTGCTTACAAAGAGCTCTTCCCAAGGTTTTTGCGCGGCTATACCGACTGCCGTTGCGGCAAGAGCGTAACCTAGAATAAATTTCCAAGTTGTTGCTTTTGTAATAAGTTGTTTAATTTTTGGTTTCATTTCCTGGTCAGAAGCTTGTAATTCTCCGTAACCGTTCTTTTTAGCTATTTTATCAAAGTATTCGTTACGGTTTCCGTTTTCAAAACCTTGCGTGTAGAATAAATCCCAGCGAGGGAAATCAACACTTTCAAATACTTTATGATATTCCTTCCTTGTAACTCCTTTTTCGTTGGCATTTTCAGGCAATTCATGGACGATTTTTTCATAATACTGGTCAAGATCTACTCCGGTAGAAGCTTTTACCGGTGCGTCAATAATTTTTTTAGATAATTCTTTTGCTAAAACATAAAGGACAACACCAACACCGAGTTTTTTACCAATTTTGCCGGCTTCTTTTCTTGCATCAGGAGGAAAGAATTTTGATGCTCCATTGAATACGCCTATCATAGCTAAACTTCCTATTACATAAGGGATAGTTCCCATAGCAAGGAATTCGTAAAGATTCGCGTTTTGATCGCCTTTTAAACCTTTTACCGGGTATGTTGTAACCGTTTGTCCCAATTTTTTTAGAGATGTTTTTGTTTTTGTGAAAATATCACTTGGCAATAAATGGTCATGATTTTTATACATCTGCTCTTTTAATTGTTCAGATGGTTCATAATAGCGCTTTTTTCTTTTATTTAGCGCTACTGTATCATTGATAACAGTATTTTGAGAATTTAAAGAAGCGACCATTTTTTCTCTTTTGCCAACTTAATACCTTACATATTATTAAAAATCGCTGAAGGAAAAAATTTGCGGTTTTTATATACAAGAATTTACATTTGTTTACATGTATTTTTATTGTTTTTTAAACTTTTGGGATTAAAAATGTGATTTTTTATAAAATTTTGATTAATTTTAGCAAATTTTTAGTGTTATTTTGACATTAAATCGATAAAAAATCTTAATTTTTTCAAAAATAAAATTAGAAATTCGTTTAAAGGCATGCCTTTTTGCTTAAAAATAAAAATTATTTTGCTCTGCCAAAAAAGCCTGCTATTTCAGTAATATCAATGGTATGAGCAACAATTCTCCCGTGAGGACAAGTTGTGGGGTTTTTTGTTGTGAACCATTTTTTAATTAAGTCGTCCATTTGGGTAAAACTTAAGGGTTGATTGGCTTTTACCGCAGCATGGCAGGCGGTTGAAATAAGAATTTCGTTGCCAATTTTTTCGATAGAACCTTCAAGTGACTTGAGCAAGTCGTTTAAAATTTCTTTGGGGTTTTGATTTGCGATTAATTGTGGAAGTTTTCTAAATATAATTTCATTAGCAGACGGAAATTCGATTTTGTAACCGTATTTTTTCAATATCTCACAATTTTCTTGCAAAATAGCGATTTCAGAAGGCTCTAAAATTATCGGAGATGCCACCAAAATCAGTTGAGAAGAAATCTCTTTTTGTTCTAAAAGTTCTTCATAAAGATATCTTTCATGCGCAATATGTTGATCGATAATTTGAAGCCCGTTTTTTAATTCAACTAAAATATAAGTATTTTTTAGCTGCCCTATAATTCTATAATCACAAGATTTTTCCTGGGTTGCAAGCTCGAATTTCTGTTGCTCTGTCTCAATATTTTGTTGAATAAATTCTGCTTCAAGAGGCTTGTAAAGCTGTGCCGAAGCTTTTATTTGCGATTTGAAATCTTCTTTAAATCCTGTTTTAAAAGAAGAAAAATCTATAAAACTTTCAGCATCTGTCATTTCTTGATTTTTTTCTTCCGCTGAAACAAAGGCAGGTTGCAATTGGTTTGAATTAAATTCTAATGCCTGTTTTATTGCGGAATGAACAAAATTGAAAATCTGATTGCCTTTCTGGTATCTTATTTCACGTTTTGTCGGATGGACGTTCACATCAAGTTCATCTTTCGGCAAGTTCAAATTTATTGCGACAAAAGGATGTTTCCCTCTAGGAATAAGTTCTTCATAAGAAAAAGATACAGCTTTTAAAAGAACTGGGCATTTGACTACACGTCCGTTCACAAAAAGATAAACAGCTTTTTTATTAGATCTTGTAAAACTTGGCAAGCTTACAAAGCCGCTGATTTCAAGGTGTGACAATGCGTCTGTTTTTTTAACTTCTTTTAGTTGTTTTGTCAAATCCTCAGAATAAATCTCGGTTAAAGTTATAAGCAAATCACTTGAGCCCGAGGTTTTGAGCGAAACCGTTCTTTCATTTTTTAGAGTGAAAGAAATTTCGGGGTGAGAAATCGCTATATTTTGCAAAATTTCTATAATATTTGAGTATTCTGAACGGTCATTTTTTAAAAATTTAAGTCTTACTGGCGTATTGTAGAATAAATCTCTTACGTCCATAATTGTGCCTACGGCACAGCCTACATAAGATTTTTTTACCTCAGAATTGGCGCATTCGACTTTTGTGCCTGTATCGCTTTCGGCCGTGCGAGAAGTGCAAGTTACTTTTGCAATTGAGATAATACTTGCAAGCGCTTCGCCTCTAAAGCCTAAAGTTCCTATGTTCCATAAATCGTCTTGAGTTGATATTTTGCTTGTCGCATGAGGTGCAAAAGCTTCTATAATATCATCTTCGTTAATTCCTGATCCGTTATCTGCAACGCGGATATTTCTGCATTCGTTAGAAATTTCTATTTCTATTTTGTCGGCACCCGCGTCAATAGAGTTTTCTACAAGTTCTTTGACAACAGATGATGGTCTTTCGATAACTTCGCCTGCCGCTATTTGGTTTATAAGATTTGGGTCGAGTTTTTTTATTTTTCCCATTAAAAATTTCCTTCTTAAGCTATTTTATCATCAATGTATCAATAAATATTAGATTAAAGGATTAGTTTTACAAATTTTATAATCCTTTCAGATGACAAAAAAAATAGTCTTAAACAGTAATGAAAATAGGTTTTGAAGGCTTTATCATTACAATATAAATCCTCAGCTCTTCTAAATCTACTTGCTATTCTGTTCTCTGTTTTCGACAGAGAATTTTTTTGCGGAATTCGGCAAGGCTGAGGGCAAAGCCCGAACGCCGCCCCTGTGAATCTTCCGACGGAGCGAAGGATTTGCAGAAGGCAAACCGTAGCGTAGTGAAGGGGACTTAAACGCCGATATTCCAAGACGCTTATTTTACCTGAGAGCAATAATCCAAGACAGCGTAGAGATTTTTCTTTCAAAGAAAAATCCCGCTTTCGCGGGACTAAACTATAAACTGTACTAATCTGTTGTTCACTAACTAACCTAAACCTTATTGTCTTATTTGACTGCTGCGATTTTTGGCATTACGCCCATCTCACTTTGAATCATTTTAATATTTGTATAAGCCATAGCTCTGCGCTTTTTTGAACCTCTTAATAAAAACTGTACACTTGCTGATATATTGGATACAGGGATATTATTCTTGAACATAAAATTAACCTCGACGAAACACTTAACTTAACTTTTTACTAACCACACTTTTTTAATCGGCAGATTTTTCTAAGACTTTAGGTTTTGGGAGGTGTTTGTTACATCTTTGTTACAAATCAGAAAATAAAATCAGGATAAAAGCCTTATGGGGAAGGGGTTTTGTTGCTATTTTTGTTTATTGCAGGATGTTAAGTTTTGTATATGTGTGTTCGGAAACCTGATAATGGAAGCCTTAAAGGTGGTACATGTTAAATGGAATACTATGGACTGACGTATTTTCAATTACTTTATTTAATTACAGGACGTAAAAAATGGCTTTAGATGGTCTATCTCTAGGTAACATCGGTGTAGTTCGGGATATCGCTCCCGGGGAAATTCATTTTCAAATAAAAGAGATGAATCCGGTAGAGCAGGTTGTGCAAAAAATCGAACAATCCGAGAATCAAAAGCTTGACCCTGATAAAAAGAAAGATAAAGAAAAGGAAAGGCAAGAACAGCAGGCTCAAAAAAGAGCTTACAAAAAAGTTTTTGAGGAACTTCCCGAAGAACGCAAATCCGATATAGAGGATTTGAATCAAGTTATAAACAGAACTGAAAATAAGCGTGAATACAAGGTTGTATACAATTCTTACAAAGAAGTGGTAGAAATCATTCATATAAAAACTAATCAAATAACAGAAACCCTGACTCTTGAAGAGTTGAAAAGTTTTATTATGAAAGTCAAAAATCCGCTTGGAATAATTATTGACAGAGAAATTTAAATATACTTCGAATATTGTATACTAATTTCTTTATAATCCAGTCATAATGTAAGTACTATCCTTAAGAGGATTTCCATGAGCGCTTATAATCAACAAAATTTACAATTAAAACAGTATCAGCAAACGCAAATACAAACAGCAACTCCTGAAAAGTTGCTGATAATGTTGTATAACGGGGCAATAAATTTTCTAAATAAATCAAAAGTTTATCTTGAGCAGAGAGATTACGCGCAGACTAATACTTTTTTGCTGAAGGCTCAGGCAATAATTACAGAATTTATGAACACTATTGATTGGGAGCCTAATCCGGAGTTTGCCCAAAATCTTTATAATCTTTATGAATTTATGAATTATACTCTTGTTCAGGCGAATATACACAAAGATACTGAAAAAATTGATGTGGTTATAGACCTTTTAAAAACATTAAAATCCGCTTGGGAAGAAGCTGCTATAAAAGTTGCAAAAGAGCGTGAGCAAGAAGGTTTCAACAATATTGACAATTATGAAAGAATAGATATAAGCGAAGGAATCTAGATGCCAAATACAAAACATCTTTATAAAGATATTTTTCAAATTTCCAAAGAAATAGAACTTCTTATTCAATTGGAAAATTTTGAAAAAGTTGAATATCTTTTGGATAAAAGAGAAATTTTAGTTAATCAAATTTTACCCGAAGATTTCACAATAGGCGAAATTAAAGAACTTGTTGATAAAATAAAAATTCTGGATGAAAAAAACTTTAATCAATTGAAAGAGATTAAAAAAGGTGTTGGTGAAAAAATGAGTTCTTTATCTAAAAATATTAGAAATGTCTCCATGTATAAAGTGAGAAACACTTATGCGACAAATTTTATTGACGAAAGAAATTAATTTCTTCTTTTTTTTCAAGTTCAGCGTATTGTCCGCATTTTGAACAGGCAAAACGAATTTTGCTTGAGTCTATCGGCAAAAATATATGTTCGCATTTTTCATACATAATTTCTTCTTGAAGTTTTGTTGTTTTGGGTCTTTTGATTATTTTTTTAAGTAAAAATTCCAAAATATACATAAAATTTTCCTTAATATATTTGAGCAAAAGATAAAAAGTAATCTGTTACCATATTTACAAACATAGGCAAAATAATTATCATAATAGCCGCGCCCATGACGGGTTTAAATAAGAAGCTAAGTTGAAACACGTTTATTTGGGGGGCTGTTTTTGAAATCATCCCCAAAATTACATCTTGTCCCAAAGTGGCAAGTAATATCGGAGAGGCTATTTGTAAGCCGACAAAAAGAACGTTTGAGGTAATAACTATAACATAGTCACGACTTATTATGTCTTCCAAATTTAGTTGAGTACTGTAAACGGGAAGTACTTCAAAACTCCTGACAACAGCTTTGACAAGCCAAAACATTCCGCCGATATTTATGAATAAAATAGTTGCAAAAAGAACCATAAATGTCCCAAAAATTGATGACTGTGCTTTTGTGGAGTTGTCAAACATCATAGCTGATGACAGCCCCATTTGAGTATTCATAATATCTCCGCCTGCGTTTATCGCGCAAAAAATGGCATTGGCTATAAATCCTATAATTCCTCCAAAAATGCCGTTTATCAAAATATTTGAAAATAAACAGGCGTCTTTCGGTACAGCAGGATTGCCTATAAGTGAAACAATCATTACCGATAAAATAACAGAAAAAGAAACTTTTATAAGCATAGGTATTTCTTTTCTGCTCAAAACGGGAGCAAACGCCGCAAAACCTATAATTCTTGAAAAAACGATAAGTCCTGTATTGACAGCAGCGTCAAATGCGGGAAATAATTTTGAAAATTGTATAACTGCATCTGTAATCATATTTTACCTTTTCGAATGAATATAAACCGATTCAGCAATATTTGGTGATGTTGTTATTGTGCTTCCGGGATTTACGACATTTTGTACTTTTTCGGCGGATTTTGGATAGCCGTCTTTTGGGGGTTGTTTCATAATTTCTTTGACACTATCTTTTTGGACATCGTCTGCTATTGTATAAGGCTTTAAAGTATCGTTTGCACCCAAGGCGAAATTGTCATCTTTTACTATTACATTAAAAGCCATATGAGAAGATTCGATAAAGAAATTCACAAGCATTTGAGTGAAAGTTCCTCCTCCAATCATAAGAACTAAAAATACCGCAAAAATCTTTGGTGCCGCGGCTATTGTTTGTTCCTGAATTTGTGTTACAGCTTGCAAAACCCCGACAACAAGACCTATGCCCGCAGCCATAAGTACGCATGGCATAGATATGACAAGCATTAATATAAAACCTTTTCCCATATGTTCAAGTAGAAGTTCTTCCATTTATCCTTCCTCAGTTAAAGCTTTGTACAAGCCCGTTTACAATTAAACTCCATCCGTCAACCGCAATAAATATAAGCAGTTTGAACGGTAATGAAATTATAGTGGGCGAAAGCATAAACATACCCAAAGCTAAAAGTACGTTCGCAACAACCATATCAAGAACTACAAACGGAATGAAAATCAAAAAACCGATTTCAAAAGATGATTTGAGTTCACTTGTTATATAAGCAGGTGTAACTTGCCATAAGGTCAGGTCATCAGGGGTTTTTGGCGGTGGTGATTTGCTCATTTCGACAAAGAATGCCAAATCATCCTGCCTTGTTTGCTTAAGCATAAATTCTTTTAAAGGTCTTGAACCTTCTACCAAAGCACCTACCATATCCCCTTTTGCATAAGGT
>JAEWLZ010000300.1 GCA_023457295.1 Cyanobacteria bacterium OH_PDB_112 | reverse complement strand
GCTTATCGCTCAAATAACCCATGCGATTTAATATTTTTTGGGTTATTATATTAAATTATCTGAGGATTATTGAGCTTATTTTATGAAAAATAAAGGTTTTATTGAGGGAATTTTGAAAAAAACAGGTTACTTTTTAACAGCAACCTTATTATTTTGTTTGTTGCTTCATAGCAATTGCTTTGCGTCTCAAAACAATAACGTTACATCTGGGTTGAATCCTGAAATTAATTCTGCGCAGACTATTTCTTCGATTGTGGACGAAGAGAAAAAATTTCAAGAATTACGCCAAGAATCTCAAAAAAATACAAGCTTGTTTTCTCCGGCAAAAGTTTTTTCAAATTTAATAACATTAATCTTTATTTTGATGGTAATTGCCTGGCTTTACAATAAATACGGTAAAGATACCATGGAAAAAGTTTTGGCTGTGAAAAAAATAAACAGAAATAATATTAATATATTATCCTCATCTGCAATAGGACAAGGAAAATACCTTCATATTGTGGAAGTTGACGGTGAAAAAATTTTAATAGGTGCTACGGCAAATAATATATCTTTTTTGAAAGAATTAAAAAATACAAAAGAAGAAAAGGTGGTCTTTGATGAATAAAACAATTCAAATCGGTAACAAATTGGTGGGTGATAATCAGCCATGTTTTATTATTGCGGAAATTGGAATTAACCATAACGGCTCTTTGGATTTAGCAAAAAAGCTTATAGATGTCGCTGTTGAAGCAGGATGTGATGCGGTAAAATTTCAAAAACGTACAGTAGATGTGGTTTATACTCAAGAAGAACTTTCAAGAATTCGTCCTAATCCTTTCGGGAAAACAAACGGTGACCTTAAAAGAGGTTTGGAGTTCGGGTTTGAAGAGTTTTCAGAAATAAATGAATATTGTCGTGAAAATAAAATTATGTGGATGGCGTCATGTTGGGATGAAGAATCTGTTGATTTTATTGACCAATTTAATCCTCCGGCGTATAAAATAGCATCTGCTTGTTTGACCGATAAAGAGCTTTTACTTCATACAAAATCCAAAGGCAAGCCTGTTATACTTGCCACTGGTATGAGTACTATTGAAGAGATAGATTCCGCGGTTCAAGTTTTAGGAGCGGAAAATACTATCATTATGCAGTGTACCGCAACTTACCCCAGTGACAATGCGGATCTGAATTTGCTTGTAATACCTCAATTTAAGGAGCGTTATCAAACCGTTGTAGGTTATTCGGGTCATGAAAGAGGAATTGCCGCAAGTTTTCTTGCAAGCATATTGGGTGCATCAGTGGTAGAAAGACATATTACCCTTGACAGAACTTTATGGGGATCTGATCACGCTGCCAGCCTTGAACCTTTAGGACTTAAGAAACTTGTCCGTGATATAAGAGGTGCAAAATCTATGCTTGGTGATGGACAAAAAGTAGTTTATAAAGATGAATTACCTATCATAGAAAAGCTTAGAAGAAAGAAAACTATTTTATGCTAGATTTGCAATACAAGCAAAAAATAAAATTAATAGCAACTGATTTTGACGGTATTTTAACTGACGGCGGGCTTTATTTATCTTGCTCGCCGGAAGGTGAAAATTTCAAAAAAGTTAATTATAAAGATATCATGGGAATTTCTGTTTGGCTTAGGAGTGGAGGAAAGTTCGCAATAATTTCAGGAGATTCTTGTGATGCCATAGATTTTTTGGCTAAAAAATTTAATCTTGAAGATACGCATCAAGGACTTCGTTTTGATCAAAAAGATGAAGTTCTTAAAAGTATTATGGCAAAATATTCTTTGTCGAGAGATGAAATTTGTTATGTTGGGGACGATATAAATGATATAAATGCTTTAAAGACGGCAAAAACGGCTATTACCGTTCCTGATGCAAATTATAAGGTCAAACAAATCGATGGTATAATAATTACAGAGAACAAAGGCGGGTATGGTGCAATACGAGAAATAGTGGACAGTATTTTAAATTAGGCGGGGTTTTATAAATGTTTGAACAAAATATAGCGGAATTAGAGAAAAAGAATCCTAAGTTAGCAGAAAAAATAAAAAAACACGAAGAAGTAAAAGGTGTTGAAGTTTTTCAATCTGAATCTAAAAATTTTATTATTGCTTATAAAGGTGTTTTGCTGCATTCCAATGAAGACCCGCTTAGAGAAACAAAGTCTGTTTGGTATAAAACAGTAAAAGCTGAGCTCCGTGAAAATGATATTCAGGTAGTTTACGGGCTTGGTTTAGGGTATTTATTTAAAAGGGCATATGTAAGCGCTAATTCCAAAATTCTTGTTTATGAACCGTCTTTGGATATTTTAAGGTTTGTTTTTGAAAATGTTGCCCTTGCTACGGAAATAGCTGATGACAGAGTTTTTATAGTTGATAATAAAAGTGATGCGGCAGCGTTTTTTGAAAAAAAATATTTGCCCGGTGATAGGTTGGAAGTCCTTTTCTTGCCTGGGTATTTAAACTTGCCCGGTTGTGATTTGCTAGAGTTTTCAAATAATATATACAAAATTTTAAAAGATAAAAATATTGATCAAAATACTATCTTTTTGCATGCAAAAGATAGTGTAAAGAATTTTTTTAGCAGAGTAAATATTCTTGATAAGATAAAACCCGTAAATTGCCTTGAAAATAAAGCTAAAGGTAAGCCTGCTTTGATTATTGCGGCAGGACCTTCATTGAAAAATGATTTAGAACTTATCAAAAAAAATAAAGATAAATTCGTTACGATAGCTATTTTTCCTGTTTTGCCTGTTCTTATAGATAATGGAATTGAGCCGGATTTTGTGGTTGTTGTTGATGCCAAAAATCAGTTATTCAAAATAGAAAATTATATAGATAAATTGTCCAATATAAATTTTGTTATGGAGTCAAGAACAGATTCTGATTTAAATTCGTTGAAAGTTAATTCTAGATTTTTATATTTGCCTTTTGTTGATAAATTATCAGAATTTATTTTAGGTTCTATGTCTGAAAAATCTGTTGAAAAACTTCCTGCCGTACCTTCGGTGTCTATTTTGGCTTATGAACTTGCAAAACTTTTGGGTTGTCCTAAAATAATCTTTTCCGGCTTGGATTTGGCTCTGACAGGAAATCAAGCTTATGGGTATGATTATATAAAAGCGGTGGGTGAGCAAGGAAATACTCTGACTTTAGAATGTTCCAGAGGAGTTTTTCAGGCAAAAACAACAATGGTAAAATCCGCCAATGGAGGTGCGGTAAAAACAAGAGAAGATTATTTGCTTTTTATCAGAGAATTCGCTAAACTTTTTGCTCAAACCCCGGATATACAAGTTCTGAATACAGCTATTGACGGAGCTTTAATTGAAGGTATGACGTATGCTCCTTTTAGCGAAATTTTAGAAGATATAAAAGAAAATGCTGATTTTGATATAAAAAATGTTTTGAAATCGTTAGGCAATGTTTCTTTAAGTGATTTCCAGAAAACAACATTAGAAATTATGGATGTCACTAAAAATGAATTTGAAGAATTTAAACCAAAAGTAGTTAAGGCAGTTTCTGTTCTTGAAGAACTTTTTAATGAATTAAGTTCAAAAAAACCTGATTTGGATAAATTTCAAAAAACTTTTAACGAGAATATTAATATTTTTTCGGAAACCAGAAATTTTCTTACAAACAATTTTTTGCTTGTAACATATTTGCAGGCAGAAATAGCTGAGTTTATAGCTTCGTATAACAAAGATCCTAAAGCTTCTTTTGAAAAAGTAAAATCTAATATTGAAGTAGAATTCAAACTTAATAAAGCAACATTAGACTCTATGAATGAATTAATAACTCTTTTGGGTAAAAAATAAAAAGTAGAAATGAAAAATTTTTTTAATAATTTGATAGATGAAATAAATAAAATGAACCAGTCGGTGGTTTTTTATGAAAAAGCCGGAAAAGATGTGGTTTTACCTTCTAAAGCTTATATGAATTGGGGTATTTTTCTTGCTACATCAGGAGATATGAAAACAGCTCTTGAAAAATTTGAAACATCTGGCAATATGCTTTCCAAGTCACCGGAAACTTTTATAAATTGGGGTATTGCTCTTGCAAAAAATAAAGAATATGAAAAAGCTATTGAAAAATTCAAACAAGCTATCAAACTTGACCCTGATTCTGCCAGGGCTTTTTCGCTTTTGTCAGCCACTTTAATTGAAATAGATAATTTGGAAGAAGCAGAAAATGCTCATAAAGCAGCGGTAAAAATTGAGCCTAATAACCCAGATATTCATATAAGTTGGGGAATTTCTCAAGCAAAACTTAACAACAAAAAAGCGGCAGAAGAAAGTTTCAGCACCGCATCATCTTTAAACCAGCAAAATTCACAGGCATTTTTTTTGTGGGGTGTAGTTGCTGCTGAACAAAATAAATATGATTTGGCGATAGAAAAATTTAAGCGGGCGATAGAATTATCTCCGAAGAATTTCGAAGCATATTATTATATTGCGATAAGTTATTTGAAGAAAAAAGATTATGAAAATACTATAAATAACGCTAAAAAAAGTGTAAATATATTCCCTCTTAAAGTCGAAAATTATATTGTGATGGCAGAAGCTTATGCGGCACAAGGAAAAAAAGACGAATGTATAGATTGCTATTGTACGGCAGAAAAAATTAACCCAAGATTTTCGACTTTATACCTTTCGTGGGGTGCAAGTTTGCAAAAATTCGGATTGTATGAAGGTTCTTTGAAACAACTTAAGCGAGCGCAAGAAATTTCCCCTGATGATATTTCAATAAAATATTATCAGGCAACGGCACTAAGTGCATTGGGAGATATAGATAAAGCTATCGAAATATTAAAACTTTTATCGCGTATAAATACAGCAGATTTTAATTCCATAACAGAATTGGGTAAAAATTATAAATTGAAAGGCGAGTTCCAAAAAGCTGTTTTTTGTTTTAATACAGTAATTAAA
>JAEWLZ010000299.1 GCA_023457295.1 Cyanobacteria bacterium OH_PDB_112 | reverse complement strand
GCAAATTTGCTGGATGCGACGCTCCAGGTCAACTTGCCTTGAGGTTAGAGATAAAAATCTTGCTTGATTTGACGACAAACCCATTTTTAAGTCTTTTTCCTTAATTTTTTACACACACATACTCGTCACATCGGCAAAAACACGCATGCGCTTGAAGGAATTTAAGGAATTATTAAAAATTTGTTACATTTTGTAATAAAATATCGAAAAAATAAAATTTTATTTTTCTGATATTTTTCTAAATCTTTCTACTATATGGTGAGGTCTTGTAACCGCTGAACCTATAACCACAGCATAAGCACCAAGTTCAAAAGCTTTTTTGACTTCATCGGGTGACCATATGCGTCCTTCTAAAATTACAGGGCAATCAAGTTCTTTAACCAGTTTTTTCAAAAGTTCAAAGTCAGGACCTTCAACCTCAACAGAATTAGAAGTATAACCTGCCAAAGTGGTTGAAATTATATCCGCACCAAGCTTTCGGGCATTAACCCCTTCTTCGAAAGTTGAAATATCCGCCATTGCAAGACAGCTGTATTTTTGAACTGATTCAATTATTTGAGCCAAAGTTGCTCCTCCGGGCCTGGGACGAGAAGTTCCATCAAAGGCAATAATATCCGCTCCTGATTCAGCCAAAATTTTAACATCGCTTAAAGAAGGAGTAATATAGACGACTTCTTTAAAGTTGTCAGGTATTTTATCAGGTTTTGTTATGGCTATTACAGGCAAATCGCATAGTTGTTTTGCGATTTTTATATCTCTTTCTCCTGCCAGTCTAAGCCCTTGAGCACCACCGTTTATAACCGATTGAATCATTGCTGTCATCGCAATTTGGTCATAAAATGGCTCACAAGGCATTGCTTGTGATGAAATGATTATTGAGTTTTTTAATTTATCCAAAGTGTTCATATTCTAATTATAATATGAATAAAATGTAACATTATACTAAAGAACTAGCTCTTTAGGGTTATATTATAAAAACTTTTGTGATAGTATTCAAATTAATCGAACAATTTTATATATATGTAAGAAAAATTAGACAAACCCCGGAGGACACAAAATGTCAATTGGTTCATTTGTATTTATGCTTCACAGTCACCTCCCTTATTACAGAAAAGCAGGTATGTGGCCGTTTGGAGAAGAGAATTTATATGAGTGTATGGCAGAAACATACATTCCATTAGCTAACGCTATTAACGAATTATATGATGAAGGAATTAAAGCTAAGCTTACATTGGGTATAACACCTATTTTAGCTGAGCAATTAAATGATGATCACTTGCAAGAAGGGTTCATCAAATATCTTGATTCAAGAATAGAAGCTGTTTCAAAAGATTTAGACAGATACCCTTGCGAAACGGTTGCTCATTCGCAACACTTAAAATATCTTGCAAAATACTATTTTGATTGGTTTACATCACTCAAAGACGTATTTATCAACAAATATAATAAAGACTTGATTGCAGAATTTGCAAGATTACAAAGTCTTGGTTGTATAGAAATTACAACTTCAGGTGCAACTCACGGATTTTCACCACTTTTGGCAACCGATGCAAACTTGAATGCACAATTCAAAATTGGTGCTGATACTACAAAAAGACTTTTCGGTAAAAAAGCTCGCGGAACATGGCTTCCTGAGTGTGCTTACAGGCAAGGTTACGAATATGTAGGAAAAGACGGCGAGAAAAAATGGCGCCCTGCAGTCGAAGTTACATTACAAAATAACGATATAGAATACTTCTTTGTTGACTCACACGTTATTGAAGGAGGCAATTCTATCGGAAATAGACGTGTAATAGGTGTTTATGGAAACATCGAATATATCCCGCTTCCTGAACGTGAAGCAACAGGATATGACACATATTCCGCTTATTGGTTACCTGATGCACAAGTAGCTGTAATGGGAAGAAATGACAGAGCAAGTTTCCAAGTTTGGTCTGCTGCTGATGGTTATCCCGGTGATGGCTGTTATCGTGAATTCCATAAAAAAGACGATAAATCAGGTATGCATTACTGGAGAATTACAAGTTCTGATACTGACTTGGGCGACAAAATGCTTTATGATCCTGTTTTGGCTATGAATCAAATTAATTCAAACTCAGACCATTATACAAACTTGATTTACCACATGTTGAATGATTACAAACTAGCAACAGGTAAAGAAGGTCTTGTAATGGTATCATTCGATACAGAGTTATACGGACACTGGTGGTTTGAAGGTGTTGAATTTATTAAACAGGTAATTAAAAAATTCGCAAAATATACGCCTGAAGTTGACAGACTTACAGCTGCTGAGTACCTAGATAAATGTCCTCCGTCAGAAGCTATTCAAATACCCGAGTCTTCTTGGGGACAGGGCGGACACTTCTGGGTATGGCAAAATCACCTTACTGAGTGGATGTGGCCTATTATTCACGCTTGCGAAAAAAGAATCAGCGCAATTGTGGATAAAAATCAGGCAATACCTTCAGACAAGCTTCTTCACAGAGCGCTTAATCAGTTAGCTCGTGAAAATCTGTTGTTGCAAAGCAGCGATTGGCCTTTCTTGATTACAACTTGGCAGGCAAAAGACTATGCTACTGACAGATTTAGAGAGCATGTAGAAAGATTCGAGCTGATTGCCAATATGATAGAAACAGGAAATATCGATGACGCTAAATTGCAGGAAATAGAATCTATTGATAATTGTTTCCCTGTAATTGATTATCGTGCTTATTCTTCAATTGAAGAAGGCGTGATTCCTCAGCAAGAAGCTAAATTAGCTCCTTTGTACGTTAATTAATTTAGATATTTTAAAACATAAAAAGCCCTCTTAAATAAAATTAGAGGGCTTTTTTGGTGCTTTACCAAAAAATAATTTTCGTGGGTCTTATTTTGCCCGCTATTTTTTCTTTAAATATAATAAAACTCGGAGCACGTTTAAGGTTCAAAATCCTTTTTTTAGTTTCATTATAATTTTTTAAGGCTGTTTGTGAAGAACAAGGATTAAATCTTTTTGCTTTAGTTAGGGCTACTTTTGCCTCATCTATTTCTTTTACCGGATTACCCGTTAAAAGCCCTAAAAATTTGCTTGATGCGTCTTTTAATTTTTCAATTTTGAGATTCATTTGAACCCAATAACCTGTGCTACGAGAGGCTTTGTTATAATCATTAGAAAATCTGTAATCAGGTATTTGAGATTTAAAAGTATCTCGTATTTCTTGATTTATTTTTTGTAATTCAGGGGCGTTAGGTTCGTCTTTATCAAGTTTCATTAAAATATTTATTACTTGATTTAGAGAAGCTTCTTTTTCTTTTTCATCTGAAACAGAAGTTCCATTGACAATAACCTGTCGTAATTGAGAAACTGAACCAAAATTTTGTCTTTGTGTTTGGATTGAATTTATTCTTCTAATCATTTTTATAATCGAATTTACTATTTACAAAAATAATAAATCATCTAAAAATAAAAATTGCCTATTGGAGATTGTTTTTTTAACAAAACTTAAAGCTTTTGAACATCAATGGTATCAAGGTCAATAAGCTTTATACCATTTTCTTCAAATTGAATTTTATACAAGCTTCTTTCTCCGTGAGAAACAATTCTTTTTATAACTCCTCGACCGTATTTTGGATGCATAATTACATCTTCTTTTTCAAATTTTATACCCTTATTTCTGACTTCATGTACGGGAACTTTATATTCTTTTAATTCTTCTTGTTTTTCATATCCGACGGAAGGCACTTTTTTATATTCAGGAGGGGCTTCTTCCTGTTCGAATTTTTCGATTTCTTTTTGATGCTGAATCATTTTTTGTATTTCTGGATTTTTAGGTTCAGAAGATGTTAAAGGTGCTGCTTTATATAAAGCTTCTACATCTTTCATTAAGCTTTCATCAAACAAATCTTCATCTTTTTCTTCTTCCTGAAATTCAATTACTTCATAGTTCTCAGCTTCATCAACATATTCATCTTCATAAGTGTCTTCGCTAGATATTACTTCCAAATCTTCTAAAGATTCAATATCGTCCATAGAAATTTCTTCGAATTCTACCATTTCAACAGGGATTTCATCATCTTCTTGGGATTGAATGCCTTCAATTTCTGAAATAATATCTTCAATTTCCGGAACTTGAGTTTTCTTTAAAATAAGTTCTTCTGGAGGCTTTTCTTCTTTTTTTACGGGAGTTATAATTGGTTTTAAAGATATTTTAGGGGCTTCTTTTTCAACAGGAGGTTGAAGCATAATAGGTATGTATTTGCTTTGTTCGCCCTGATAAATAAATTCTTCGGGAGTTAAAAGAGCCAGATATTCGACAAGATTTGGGAAGTAATTTATTCTTTTGCTTGGAGGGCAGAGTACAAGGCTTTTTGCTTGTTTGACAAATTCTCCTATAAGCTCTGATGAATAATTTATTGCGCCGATAAATTTTACTTTTGAACTCGCATCAAAAATCTCATCAATTTCTTTTGAATTTTTGAAGGTTTTATTGTCTTCAATCATCACAAAAAACTTATTTAGATTGCTTATAACAAAAGAAATATAATCTTTTTGCCATTCTTGAGGAACTAAGGACAAATCAACAACATAAGCTGTGTGCTTTTTAAAAATACTGCGAAGTCTAACAAAATCAGATTTCATATTTGCAAAAAGCTCTTTTTCTTTATATTTTTCAAGAATATTTTTAAGCAAAGAAAGCTCAATTGAAGGCGGTGCATTGTCTACTACCGATTTAAAGATATTGAACGGGATGAAAACTTCTTCGCTTTGCTTGAAAAACACTTTTATCTGTGAAATTACATCATCAAATAAAAGCTTCATTTCGGGAGAAGAATATTGAAAATTCTTATCATAAAGAGCAAGCAGAGTTTCGATATTTAATGGAATTTTAAAGTCTTTTATTGCATTAATTCTGACAACATTTTTGGACTTGAATTCACCATGAAAATCAAAAATTACAAATGGCAAAGAAAGTCTTAAAAATTCGTCTTTTAAGGTATTAAAAATATCAATTTTGTTCTGATTATTGTTAAAAAGGACAAATGTTTTGTCGATTTTATCTACACTTACACGGAAATTTCTGCCGTATTGAGGTAAATATCCTAAGGCAAGAGAGTTTTTGTCATTTTGTGAAAATAATTCCAAAACTTCATTTTCGGGGATTTTTTTGATGGTAGAGCTTTTTGGGGGTATGTTTCCGACCCATTTTATCCAGTCACCTTGTTTTATGGTGAAAAATATTCGCAAATGCGCAATATTTTCACCTTCATCCATTTCAAGTTTGAAAATTTGCGCAATAACACCATGATTGCTCGGAATGATAAATTCAAGCATATCTCCTATATAAAGATCGCTTTCTTCTGGATTGTAGCTTATTTTGAGAGTATTGTTTAATACCGATAAAAGTTGCATTATAGTCTTTAAAATCCCGTACAATTATAATTAAAATCATAACATTAAAAATAATTGTAAGAAATAGTTTTTCAAAAGAATACTATTTTTGTATAATAAGAAACATAGTTGGAAAAACATTTTCCGCATTTTATTAAAAAGGAAGTTGAAAAAGTGGTATCAAATATAAAAACCGCAACAATCGTTGGTATTGACGGATACAAAATTGATGTAGAAGTTGATATAAGCTCATCTTTGCCAGCAACAGTGATTGTCGGATTGCCCGATGCTGCTGTTTCTGAAGCTAGAGAACGTGTAAAAGCTGCTATAAAAAATTGCGGGCATTCTTTTCCCGCCAAAAAAGTTATTATAAATCTTGCTCCCGCAGATATAAAAAAAGAAGGCTCAGGCTTTGATTTGCCTATGGCAATAGGCATTTTGGCATGCGAAGGTATTATTGATATTGAAAAAACAAGAGATTTCGCATTTTTGGGAGAACTTTCTTTGGATGGCTCTTTGCGCGCAGTGAATGGAGTTTTGCCTGTTGCAATGGAGCTTAAAAATAATGGCATAAAAAAAATAGTTGTCCCGAAAGAAAATGCTGTTGAAGCTGCTTTAGTTGATGAAATTGAAGTTTTTGCCGCTGAATTTTTGGGGGATGTTATAAATATGTTTTCTCAGGAAGGAATTACTCAAGTTGAAAATAAAGAATTTCAAAAATTAGCTCCTTTCAAAATAGATATAAAAGAATTTTTAGAAAATAATCCCGATAGGGAATTTATCTTCGATTTTAAGGATGTAAAAGGGCAGCAAAAAGCTAAAAGAGCTTTGGAACTTGCCGCCGCAGGCGGGCATAATGTTTTAATGTCAGGTTCTCCGGGTTCGGGTAAAACCCTTCTTGCGAAATGTTTTGCTGGGATTTTGCCCCCTTTAGAGCTATCAGAAGCACTTGAATTAACTCAAATTTATAGCATAAGCGGTCTTTTGAATCGTGATGAGCCGCTTATGAATCAAAGACCTTTTCGCAGTCCGCATCACAGCGCATCGCCTGCTGGGATAATCGGAGGCGGCAGCAACCCAAAGCCTGGAGAAATCACGCTTGCGCACAACGGAGTTTTATTTTTGGATGAAGTGGTTGAATTTCCAAGACAAGTTTTAGAAGTCCTTCGTCAACCTCTTGAAGATGGTAAAGTAACTATTTCGCGAGCTCAGACCAGTGTGAAATATCCCGCGGATTTTATGCTTTTGGCGGCTATGAATCCTTGTCCATGCGGTTTTTTGGGTGATACCGAAAAAAGGTGCGTTTGCTCTCCTGTTCAGGCTCAACGTTACTGGGCAAGACTTTCAGGTCCTTTTCTCGATAGAATAGATATTCAAATTGAAGTTCCGAGGCTTACTCAAAATGAGCTTTTGAATAAATCAGAACCAGCTGAGAGTTCAAAAAGCATAAGAGAAAGAGTTGTTAAGGCAAGAAAGCTTCAGGCAAAGCGTTTTGTAAACGATAAAATAGTTTGCAATTCTCAAATGACTCCAAAACTTATAAAAAAATATTGCAAACTTACATCTGACTGTGAAGAAATGCTAAAAAATGCAATAACACGTTTTAACCTTTCCGGTCGTGCTTTTGATAGGCTCTTAAAATTATCAAGAACAATTGCTGATATTGAACAGTCAGAAGATATAAAAATCAACCACCTTGCAGAGGCTCTTCAATATAGGGATATTAAGAGATAATTTAGTATTTTTGATAGTAAAAACTAAAAGGGAGGTAATAAATACCTCCCTCAGTTTTTTACCCTAAAATTGCTTTTAAGTCTTCTTCAGGTGTTGTTATCGGTTTGATTTTGAATTTGTCCACCAATACATTTAATACCGTAGGAGAAACAAAAGCCGGTAAGCTTGGTCCAAGCCTGATATTTTCAATTCCTAAGTATAATAATGTAAGCAAGATACAAACAGCTTTTTGCTCATACCAAGAAAGTACAAGCGATAGCGGTAATTCGTTCACAGAGCAGTTAAACGCTTTTGATAGAGCAACTGCTACTTGAATCGCAGAGTAAGCATCGTTGCATTGTCCCATATCAAGCAGTCTTGGAATTCCTCCGATATCGCCTAAATCAAGGTCATTGAATCGGTATTTTCCGCATGCAAGTGTCAAGATGATTGTATCTTTTGGTGTTTGTTTGACAAAGTCTGTGTAGTAATTTCTACCAGGTTTTGCGCCGTCGCATCCTCCGACCAAGAAAAAGTGTTTGATATCGCCCGCTTTTACGCCTTCGATTACTTTGTCTGCCACAGACATAACGGTATGGTGACCGAATCCGACAGTCAAAACATCTCCTCCGTTGATACCGGTCATTTTTTTGTCTTCAGGGTATCCGCCTAGCTCAAGTGCTTTTTTGATTACAGGAGTGAAGTCTTTATTATCGTCAATATGCACCATTCCCGGATATTGAACCACAGAAGTTGTAAAAATTCTGTCAGAATAGCTTTCTTTTACAGGCATAATACAGTTTGTAGTGAATAAAACAGCGGCTGGGACAGAATCAAATTCTTTTTGCTGATTTTGCCAGGCTGTACCGAAGTTTCCTTTTAAGTGTGAATATTTTTTTAATTCAGGATAAGCGTGACAAGGAAGCATTTCACCGTGGGTATAGATATTGATACCTTTGTCTTTAGTTTGCTCCAATAGCAAGTGTAAATCTCTCAAATCATGCCCTGTCACGATGATGAAAGGTCCTTTGTCAATATTTGTAGTTACTTGAGTTGGTTCGGGATTACCGTAAGTTTCAGTATTTGCTTTGTCGAGAAGCTCCATACATTTTAGATTTACCTCACCTGTTTTTAATACAACGCCCAAAAGTTCATCTATTGAAAGGTCTTTTGAAACAGCTTGCAGTGCTTCGTAAAAGAAGTTATTTACTGTTTCATCCTTGTAACCTAAAACCCAAGCGTGTTCAGCATAAGCAGCGATACCTTTTAGTCCGAACAAAATTAAAGATTTTAAGCTTCTAATATCTTCGTTGCATTCCCAAACGGTTTTGATGTCAAAATCATTTGGTCGTTTAATCATATCTGTAACTTTTTTTGTGAAAATTTTTATTGATTCATTATCAAAATTTACATTTGTAATTGTAGTAAATAAACCTTCTATTAAAGTTTTTGTTACTTCTTCGGTTGGTTCGTTTGAATTTGCAAGCTCGATTAAAGAACTTGTCAATTCATCTTGCAAATTTGCTGTATCCGCTTTCTTACCGCATACCCCTTGCAAAGTACAACCTTTTCCTTGAGCTGTTTGCTCGCATTGAAAACAAAACATTGATGTCATTTTTTCTTCTCCTTTTGGCTTTTTGCCTAACAATTTGTCTAAAAACATATTTACCTCCGATTATAATTTCAATTTTGAAATTTTTTATTCGCCATGTATTCCATAAATTTATTTACATTGTTGTATTGTGGTATTTAAGTATTGTAATACCATAATAATAAAATGTCAACACAAATTTTAAAAAGACGAATTAAGTTCTTATTTTGATTGTCAAAAAAGATTGCTTTTTAATTATTGATACTATACTTTGATTTAAATCAAATCCTATATTGCTGAAAAAGTTTCTTGCTCTGATTCCATCCAACTTTTACTTATTTGAATATCAATTTCTAACGGAACATCAAGAGGCTGTGAAAGCTCCATGGCTTCTTTCACAATGTTACAGACCTGTTTAAGTTCTGATTTTTTAACTTCCAAAATCAACTCATCGTGAACCTGTAAAACAAGTTTTGACTGTAAATTATTTTCTTTAAGTTTCTTATAGACTTCAATCATTGCAAGTTTTATCAAATCAGATGCAGTTCCCTGTAAAGGAGTATTTGTTGCGGCTCTCTCAGCAAACTCGCGAATCATTCTGTTGCGGCTTTCAAGCTCTTCTTTTAGATAGCGGCGACGCCCAAACATAGTTTCGATATAGCCCTGTTGGTGAGCTAGAACTATTGTACTGTCAAGATATTCCTTGATTTTTGGGTAAGTCGCAAAATATTTTTCAATAAATCCTTTAGCTTCAGAGGGTGTAATATCAATAGTTGTAGAAAGTCCATAGCTTGTTTGTCCATAGATTATGCCAAAATTAACGGCTTTTGCTTTGTATCTCATTTCTTTTGTAACTTCTTCAAGCGGAACATCAAAAACACTTGCCGCTGTTGCGCTATGGATATCAACATTATTTAAAAAAGCTTCTTTGAGTTTTTCATCACCTGAAAAATGGGCTAAAAGCCTTAATTCTATTTGAGAGTAATCGGCAGAAACTATCAAATCATCTTCATCTTGAGCCGCAAAAGCTGCCCTTATACGATTTCCTATTTCGGTGCGAATCGGTATATTTTGCAAATTTGGATTTGAGCTTGAAAGTCTTCCGGTGGTAGTCACGGCTTGATTAAAGTTTGTATGAACACGTCCGTCATGTTTTGAAATTAACTCCGGTAAAGCATCAAGATAAGTGGATTTAATTTTGGAAAGATGCCTTTGCTCTAAAATCAGTTTTGCGATTTCATAATCTTTTGCAAGAGTTTCTAAGACTTTAGAATCTGTTGAATAACCTGTTTGAGTCTTTTTGCCGAAAGGAAGCATCATTTTTTCAAATAAAATATCACCAACCTGTTTTGGGGAATTTATGTTAAAAACTTGTCCGGCTTCTTTATAAATTTTGGCTTCAACTATACTAAGGTTACGTTCAATTTCGGCAGACAATTCTGCAAGATTTTCTTTATCTATATAAACTCCGACACGTTCCATATATGCCAAAACATCCACAAGCGGAAGCTCTATCTTATTAATAAGTTCAAAAAGCTTTTCATCAAGATTGCGTACATAATACTTTCCGAGTTCAAGGGTGGCAAATGAGTCATAACAGGCATAAAGCCCAGCTTCTTCAATTGAAACTTTATTCATAGTAATAGCATTTTTGCCTTTGCCTATAAGTTCTTCTATATTTTGCATTTCAAGTCCTAGAAGACTAAATGCTTGTGATTTCAGACCATGTTTGCGCGAAGAATCTTTGACATAACTTGCAATCATCGTGTCCATCACAATTCCTCGAAGCTCTATGTCATAACGATTCAATACATTAATTTCATATTTTGCATTTTGCAAAATCTTGTATTTTTTTTCATCTTCAAAAATAGGCTTCAAGCTATCCAAAACATATTTCAAATCAAGCTGAACACCTTCATCATGTCCTATCGGAATATAATAATTTAAAGTCTTAGAGTCACCATCTTTAAATCCGTTATCATAAGTATATGCTTTATCATAAGAAATTGAAATCCCTACCAAATCAGCTTCTTGAATATCAAGACTTGTTGTTTCGGTATCAAGAGAAAAAAGAGATATTTCTTTCAACTCTTTGAGCAAAAACTCAAAATCTTTATCATTTTGGATGAAAGTTTTATTATCTAATTTTGGTTCTTTTTTAGGAGTAATAACTTGTTGAGTAGTTTCTTCCTGAGGCTGAATCCCTCCAAAAAGTGATAATTGTCCTTGAGGGGCTGGTTCATCTTTTTTAATTTCAATCGGAGCTGATTTAAAATGCACTTGAAGAGAAGGAATCTGTGCAAGAAGCGAATTAAACTGCATTTTTTTGAAGAAAGCGCCAACTTTTTGAGTATCCATAACGGTAAGATGTGTATGCTCAAAATCAAAATCTATCGGAGTATTAAGGTCAATTGTCGCCAAAAACTTACTTTTTTGCGCGATATCCGCGCCATCTTTAAGTTTTTGTTTGAGGCTTTCGCCTTTCATTTTATCTATATTTGCAAGAACATTATCAAGGGTTTCAAATTCATTTAAAAGTTTTACGGCTGTTTTATCACCAATTCCTCGAATCCCCGGAATATTATCTGAAGCATCTCCGCAAAGACCTTTATAATCTATAATTTGCTCGGGATAAACGCCCATTCTTTCAAAAACTTTTTGTGTATCATATTCTTCCAAAATACCTTTTGAAGGAATTAAAACCTTAATAAGACCTTTTCTGTCAACAAGTTGAAAGGAATCTCTGTCACCTGTCAAAATATAAGTTTTGTGTCCCAATTCTTTTGCTTTGTTTGAAATAGTTCCGATAATATCATCAGCTTCATAATTTTCAAGCTGATAAATAGGAATATCCATAGCCGCAAGCCCTTCGTGCAAAAACTCCATTTGGCAGCGTAAAGTATCAGGCATTCCGTCACGATTGGCCTTATATTGGTCATAAATTTCTGTACGAAAAGTTTTTCGCCCCATATCAAAAGAGACAGCCATAGCGTCAGGTTTTACTTTTTTAAGCAAATCAAATAATGAATGGAAAAAACCGTAAACTGCCCAAGTTGGCTGACCCTCAGTCGTTTTCATCCCAGTTCTTTCAAGAGCAAAAAATGAGCGATATGCAAGTGCATGTCCGTCAATTAAAATAAGTGTTTTTTGATTATTTTCCATAATTTCATTTTAGTTTAAAAATTAAGTATTAGAAACCAATTGTAAAAATATGCAACAAAAAAGACGGCTTAAGCCGTCTTTTTTAAAATATTTTCAAAAGAAAATTACTTTTTACAACCTTTAACAAAAACATCCTTGTGAGCTGACTTGAATGCCGGCTGAGTAGGGCAAGGAACAACTTTTGTTAATTTTTTGTTGTTTACCGATTGGTTTCCTTTTAATGCACTAACTTTACTTATCATTTCAACATCCCTCCTTTAAAATACCGTATATGAATGTTTATGTTATTATTAAAACCGATAGAGTTGAGGATGTCAAGATGTTATTTGTTGCAGATATAGGCAATACAAGTATTACAACAGGAATTTATGACGGTGAAAAACTGCTTTACACTTGGAAATTAGCTAGTGATAAAAAGCGTTCTGAAGATGAATATGGTATTATTTTACATAACTTCATCCAGCAGGCGGGTTTTTCGGGCAAATTGGAAGGCGCAATAATTTCAAGCGTAGTTTTACCTTTGACTGAAAGATTTGTAGTTGCTATTGAAAAATATCTTAAAGTGCCCGCTATAAATCTCACGCACAAAACAAAAACAGGTATAAAAATAGACCTTGATAAACCTCGAGATCTTGGGGCGGACCGCATAGCTAATGCTTGTGCAGCTTATAATATTTACAAAAAAGCAGCTGTTGTTGTCGATTTTGGAACGGCAACAACTTTTGATATCGTATCATCAGACGGGAGGTTTTTAGGGGGAGTGATTACTCCAGGAATAAGAATTTCTGCTGATGCGCTGAATGCTTTTACATCATTGCTTCCAAAAGTCAGAATAGAAGCCCCTCCTGCAACTATTGGAAAAAATACAATAGACGCAATGCTTTCAGGGTTGGTTTTAGGGCATGGTGCTATGATTGACGGGCTTATAGAAAATGTGGAAAAAGAACTTAAAGAGCCTATTATAACGATTGCAACAGGCGGATACTCTGAAATAATAACAGAATGCCTGAAAAGACCTTTTGACTACTTGAACCCGAATTTAACTCTGGAAGGTCTGCGGTTAATTTATAATTTAAACAAAAAGCCCCAATAAAAAATTGAGGCTCATTGTATATTAATTCAAAATTTGAATTTTTTATTCAACAACTTCAGTATTTGTCTCAGATTTAGTCTGAGCAGCAATTATAGCTTCTTTAAAAGTTTTTGCTGTTTCAGATTTATTTTCAGAGCTTTTAATCGCATCCTTAAAACTTGCCGCGATTTCTTTTTTTGCATGCCCATAAGCGTAAGCATGACGAACACCATTATCATTTTTTAAAGTTATATCTTTCATTTTTTATATTCCCTTTCATAAAAAATTTTGCTTTTATTTTTATTATAAAGCTGTTAATTCTTTACTTTATCATTTTGAATATTTAAAAATAAAATTTATTATTTTAATATTAACTTCAATTGACGAGTCAAAAAACTTTTTCGATGATATTCTGTAATGCCATATTTATCAATAGCTTCAAGATGCTTAGGCGTGAGATATCCTTTGTTATTTTCCCAGTCATATTCGGGGAATTTTTGCGAAAGCTCTATCATATATTTATCACGTTCAGTTTTGGCAAGAATACTTGCGGCCGCAATTGATAATGAAAGCGAATCACCTTTGATAACATACTTTTGAGTTATTTCAAAGTCTTTAATTGTTTTGTTTCCATCAATCAATAATAGAGGTGTTTTTTCATCTTTGACATTAGCCAAAACATCAATAGTAGCCCGCTTCATAGCAAGAAGTGATGATTGCAGTATATTAATCTTTTCTATTTCTTCAATAGAAGCTTTAGAAATGGAATAAATACTGTTTTGTTTAATAACTTCCGCCAATTCATCACGAACTTTTGCTGAGAGTTGCTTGGAGTCATTTAATCTAGAAAGATTTTTTTTTAATACTTTGCTTATTTCAGGAAAATACACAGCCGCCGCAAAAACATCGCCGGCGCCGGGTCCTCTGCCTGCTTCATCAAGACCTATGACAAAATTATCACAAAAAGCCGCATCAAATTTTATAAGAGAATTAATTTTGGATTTCGGAGCTTTCATCAAGAGTCATCCTTCCGAGTCTTCCTTTGCGAAAATCAGACAAAATATGTGATGCCGCCCGCAAAGTATCAGGGCTGTTATTTGAAATTAGCCATTTTCTAGCTTCTGCAACTTCAATCAGGGTAGGTACCATGCCTGTATCTTCGAGTTTATAGTTAGATAAAATATTTTCTTTATAAAGTGAGTAAATAACATTCAAAAGCTCTTGAGCCACTTCTTCTTTATCATAAGCATTTTCCGAAATTCCGCTCACGAATGCCAACTTGCAAGCAGCATCCTGATCTTCGAGTTTCATGGGAATAATCCCCGGAGTATCTAAAAGTTCAACTTTAGGATTGATTCTAACCCATTGTTGTTGACGCGTTACACCCGCTATTGCGCCTGTTTTTGTTTTATTTTTTCTTATAAGTTTATTTATTATGCTTGATTTTCCTACATTAGGCATACCGACAATCATAGCCCTGACGGGACGAGCCAAAATCCCTTTTGCCTTTAGTTTTTCCATTTTTTCTTGCCCGAGTTCAACAATCAAAGCCACAATATTGTTCAAGTCTTTTGCAGTGTTTGCACTTGTGACGGCAACCGTACAATTTTCTTTTTCCTTTAAAAATTTAACCCATTCTCGGGTTTTGTCTGCATCTGCTAGGTCAGACTTGTTCATAATCAAAAGCCTTGGTTTTTCACCAAGGAGCTTTTTGATTTCTGTATATTTACTGCTATAAGGTAATCTGGCATCCAAAACTTCGATTACAACATCCACAAGACTAAGCTGTTCTTTTAGTTTTCTCTCAGCTTTGGCTATATGCCCAGGATACCAATGGATATGAACCATTATCTAGTCATTTTTTCCTTAATACGTGTAGCTTTACCAATTCTATCTCTCAAGTAGTAAAGTTTTGCTCTTCTTACAGAACCGCGACGAAGAACTTTGATGCTTTCGATTCTTGGTGAGTGAATAGGGAATACTCTTTCAAGACCAACACCTTGGAAAATTTTTCTTACAGTGATTGATTTGTTAGCTCCGCTACCTTGTTTTTTTATGATAACACCTTCAAAAGCCTGTGTTCTTTCTTTGTTACCTTCTTTAATTCTGACGAAAACTTTTACAGTATCTCCAGGATTAAGTTCAGGAAGATCACTTTTCATCATTTCTTTTTCTATTTCATCGATAAATACGTTCATTATTTTGTCCTTTTTAAATAAATTTACCAAGCGTAAATCTAATCGTATTCAAAACAAGGATTAAATTCAAGTAGTTTTGCAGAAATATTTTACAAAACTAATGATTAATTTTTATATACTTCCTCTTCTTCTGTTTCTGTTTCTTCGGATTTTTCTATTACAATATCTCCAAAGTAATCTTCCATGCTGTCAGAAATATCCGAAGGAGAAGCTTTTGATTTGAAAAGTTCGTAAAGTTCTTTTGCTTTTGAGAGATTGCCCATTTTGTAATAGGCATAAGCAGAATTCAAATAAGCCATTTTTAGAGTGGATTTGGCGGTATAAGCTTGTTCAAAGAAATTGACCGCATTTTGGAATTCTTGATTTGCAAAACTCATTATGCCTAGCAAATAAAGTGCTTCTGGGGATTGAGGATTTTTCTTTAAAATACGTTTACAAGTTTGTTTGCAATTATCGACATCACCTGTTTGAGCGTAACAATTTGCAATTTTTACGTTTGCAGGTTCATAATTTTCGTCAAGTTCCAAAATTTCTTTATAGGTTTTTATTGCAAAATCAAGACTTTGAATATTTCCTGTATCGGCGATAAGTTTTTCATAAACATCGGCAAGCATCATACGATATTCAATATTTGAAGGCGAAAGCTCTATAAGTCTTTTTACGGCTTCTATTGCCATATCATAATCTTGAGTTTCGGTATAAACCATACCTATACTAAAAAGTGTTTGTTCATCTTTTTTTTCTGAAATTTCTAAAGCTTTATCAAAATATTTGATAGTTTCTTTCTTTTTATTTCTCAAATAATTAATTATACCTATGTTATAGCAGGCATCTATTTCTTTTGGATTCAAATCAAGCGTTTGCAAAAAATATTTGAGTGATAAATCTAACTTATTCATATAAAAATAAGTCAATGCAAGATTGTAGACATTTTCTTCCATATCAGGAGCTATTTCAAGAACTTTTTTGAAGGCTCTTTCAGCTGAACTGAAATTACCCGCATCAAGCTCTTCAACACCTCTGTTATAAATAGCTTTATATCTGCTGAAATTACTGAACTCAATACCGGCATAGCCGACACCTAAAGAACAAAAAATCAAAATAAATAATTTTAAAAAAACCATCTGTAATTTCCTGCTATTTCCACTAAAATTATTAAATAAATTAGACCTCTTGTCCAGTTTATTATAAAATATACGTCATGTTGTGCAAAATAAAAGCAGGATTTTAAAATGATAACTTATCTTAAAGGCAAACTTGTTTCGAAAACACCGTCAAGTCCTTCCGGAAGCTATATTACAGTGGAAGTTAACGGTATAGGATATTTGGTGCAGGTAAATTCAAGAATTATAAAAACTTTGCCTGAACTAAATTCTGATATACAGATTTTTACAAGCCTCATCCATCGAGAAGATTCTATGGCTCTTTGCGGATTTGTTAAACATGAAGACAGGGATCTTTTTAATATTCTGCAAAG
>JAEWLZ010000298.1 GCA_023457295.1 Cyanobacteria bacterium OH_PDB_112 | reverse complement strand
GAATAGGCACATGCAAATCATGTAAATCCAAAGCAAAGTTATAAAATCGGTTTTCTTCTTTATTAAAAATAGTAACAGCCCACCCGACACGGGATGACATTGCGGTTGCAACCAAATCCATAATGTATTCACCCCAGGTAATAAATTCTCTTTCTATTGCTTTTTTAAAGTACTCAGACGGTGGCTTCGGCGTACTTGAAAGACTATCAAAAAATCTTTCATGCAAAATCATTGAGTTGTAATTATGAGATTTTTCAATCAAAAGCTCACGGACATGAGAATAGTTATGGTTTGCGGCATCTTTATTAACAGTTTTGTATTCGAGAATTATTTCATTAAGTTTTCTCACATACCCTTCATAAAGTTTTAAATGCAAATCAAAAGCCTCTTGCGAAATTGATTTTAGCTTAGGATAAATAAATTCCTTAGGTTCGTACAAAATATCAGGCATAAAAAACTCCTTTTCGGGTAAAATTCAAGAACTAAATCTTTTAAAAAATACTTTTTTATTGTTTCTTCCCCTCAAGATTAACAAATTTTTTTATAATTTTTATTACCTTCTACGGCTAATACAGGGAATGTTAAGATATATTAAACAAATCACATACTCAACAAAATGTGGCGTAATCCATGCTATGACATGGTTTTCGGCTTTTTGATAAAAAAAAGTTTAAAAAAAGGACTTAACAAGTTCATGAAAAGATGCTTTAATGTAAAAAGTTAAACAAATACAACAAGATGAAAGTGCCTCAATACAATCATCTTTGACATATAAAAAAATTAAATAAACATATTTAGGGGGAGATAGTGGGGACACAATTTTTATGTCTTCACAAGAAGATTAATCTTTCAAAGGCGACCGATTTATAGGGTCGCTTTTTTATTTATTTTGTAAATTATTTTAAACATTTAGTGAAATAAATAGCACGAAAAAATCTTCACTGAATTTAAAATAGTATAGCAAAAGGAGAAAAAAATGCGTAAGATTATAACAATTTTAGGAACGATTTCATCAATTGCATTACTTATTATTAGTGTTAACAAACCGCGCAATGAAGAACCAACCCAAGCCAGAGCATCTGTGGATAAATTTGTATACGGAGAAAATATTGCTCCAAGCCAAAATTTCAAAATTACAAAAAAAGAGCTTAATCCTGCTGAAACCTTTATAAATAAAGAACTTCGAAAAGCTGATTCTATTAAAATTGCAAATATAGCCAAAGACTTGTCTTCCAGCCAAAAGACATCCATCTTAAATATTTTCCATAACAGATAAGGATATTAATTATTCTTCGGCTTCGACTCTATAATCACCGCCAAAACTGAAATATCAGCAGGTTTCACACCACCTATTCGTGCCGCCTGTGCAAGTGTCACAGGCCGAATTTTGGAAAGCTTATCACGGGTTTCTCTCGAAATATGATCTATTGCCTGAAAATCAAAGCCAGCAGGGATTTTAACTTTTTCCATTTTACCCGCTTGCTCTATTTGGTCATTTTGACGCTTGATATAACCTGAATATTTATAATCGATTTCAACCTGCTCGCAAATATCGTCAGAAATCCCCAAATCCTTTGTGGGCTTATGGATTTCTTTTAAAATTTCGTAATTAATATTAGGTCTTTTAAGAAGCTCGCCCAAAGACTGAACACGATTGATATTTTCTCCGTACTTTGAAAGAATTTCATTAATTTCAGCAGAAGGATGGATTTTTTCACTAGCCACCCGCTCTATTTCTTTTTCGACAGAATATTTTTTGTCTAAAAATCTTTGATAACGCTCATCAGAAATTAAACCGACTTTATGCCCAATCGGAGTAAGGCGTATATCGGCATTATCCTGACGTAAAATAAGACGGTACTCAGAACGTGAAGTCAGCATTCTGTAAGGCTCGTCTATGTCTTTTGTAACCAAATCATCAACCAATGTTCCCAGATAAGAACTATCACGAGAAAGTGTAATCATTTCACGATTTTGCAAAAACAAAACGGCATTAATTCCTGCCAAAAGCCCTTGAGCTGCGGCTTCTTCATATCCACTTGTACCGTTAATCTGTCCTCCGCAAAAAAGCCCCTGAACACGTTTTGTCATAAGAGTATGTTCAAGCTGAACAGCAGGTAAATAGTCGTATTCAACCGCATAAGCAGGTTTTAATACGGACACATTTTCAAGCCCGGGTAAAGATTGAAGCATCTGAATTTGAACATCGGCAGGCAGACTTGTCGAAAAACCCTGAACATAAGTTTCATAAGTATCTTTACCTTCAGGCTCTATAAAAATATGGTGAGAAGGATTGCTCGCGAAACGAACTATTTTATCTTCAATAGAAGGGCAATAACGTGGTCCCACACCTTTTATAAGCCCCTGATACATAGGTGATTTATCAAGGTTAGCACGAATAATTTCATGTGTTCTTTCATTTGTGCGAGTCAAATAACAAGGGATTTGAGGTCTTATGACACGATTTGGCTCAAAAGAGAAAAAACTGGGATTTTCATCACCGGGCTGAATCGTCATTTTTGTAAAATCTATCGTACGCGCATCAACTCTTGCAGGAGTACCCGTCTTGAGTTTTTTCACATCAAACCCAAGCCTTATAAGGCTTTCCGATAATCCTAAAGCAGGCATTTCTCCCAAACGTCCAGCTGGAAATGATTGGAGCCCGATAAAAATTCTTCCGTTTAATGAAGTTCCTGTTGTAAGCACAACTGCGCCTGCCTGATATTCAAGCCCTACTTCATCAATAATTCCTGCAACTCTTCCTTCTTTTACAATTAACTCCGATGCGTTACACTGTTTTATGCTCAAATTCGGTTCTTTTTCGATAATATTTCGCATATAAGCCATATATTCTTTTTTATCAGACTGCGCACGTAAAGCTCTAACAGCAGGACCTTTTGATACATTGAGCATTTTCATTTGAATATAAGTTGCATCTGTAACTTCACCCATAACTCCGCCAAGTGCATCAACTTCTCGCACAAGATTTGATTTGGCAGGCCCTCCGATAGCTGGATTACAAGGCATAAGAGCAATATTATCAAGGTTGAGAGTGCAAAGAAGCACCTTCGCTCCCAAACGAGCAGCGGCAATTGAAGCTTCACAGCCCGCATGACCTGCACCTACAACTATTACATCGTAATTAAACATTGTTTTATGTCCTGAACTATCTCGTCTTTAGTCATTTTATCAATATAATACCACTTAATTTTTTCATTTGCTCTAAACCATGTAAGCTGGCGTTTTGCATAGTTTCTGGTATTTTTTTGAATTTTTTCTTTTGCTTCATTTAGTTTTGTTTCACCACGCAAATATTCACAAATTTCTTTATACCCTAAAGTATTCAAAAGTTGCAAATCAGCTCCATATTTAGCTATAAGACCTTCTACTTCTGTAATAAGTCCTTTTTCAATCATAATATCTGTACGCAAATTTATTTTTTGGTACAAAAAATCCCTGTCTTGCGCATTAAGACCAAAATAAATCGACTTATACTCCGATTCTTTTAAAACCTGTTTTTTCGATGGCAATTCTCCTGTTCCGCGATGAATTTCAAGCGCACGAATTATACGAAAAACATCATTTGGATGGAGTTTTTCTGCCGCAACAGGGTCAAGTTCTACAAGTTTTTTATAAAGTGATTCATTTCCGAATTTTTCGGCAAAATCACGCATTTCAAGACGAAAATCTTCATCGGGCGCAACTTTTGGAATATAAAGCCCTTCTAAAAGCGCCTTTATATAAAACCCCGTTCCTCCTGCTATAATAGGGGTTTTACCTTTTGCTCTAATTTTTTCAATTGCCTGCTTTGCCGCTTTTACATAATCACTGACAGTATATGTAATCTTTGGAGATTCAACATCTATCAAATAATGCTCAATACCTTGCCTTTCCTGCATATCAGGTTTTGCCGTTCCGATA
>JAEWLZ010000297.1 GCA_023457295.1 Cyanobacteria bacterium OH_PDB_112 | reverse complement strand
GTCTAATACCTGAATTAAACAAATCCGCATCCAAGAAAATCTGACCATCCGTAATCGAAATTACGTTTGTCGGAATGTACGCAGATACGTCGCCTGCTTGAGTTTCAATGATAGGAAGCGATGTTATGCTTCCACCGCCCATTTCATCGGACAATTTAGCGGAACGCTCTAAAAGTCTTGAGTGAAGATAGAATACATCTCCAGGATATGCTTCACGTCCCGGCGGTCTTCTAAGCAACAATGACATTGCTCTATATGCCTGAGCGTGACGAATCAAATCATCATAAACGATAAGAACGTGCTTACCTTGAGCCATAAATTCTTCACCGATTGCAGTTCCCGCAAAAGGCGCAATAAACTGTGAAGGCGCTGATTCACTGGCAGAAGCTGAAACAATAATTGTATAATCCATTGCTCCGAATTCTTCGAGAGTTTTGGCAATACGAGCAACAGAACTTGTTTTTTGTCCTATTGCTACATAAATACAAATTACGTCTTTACCTTTTTGGTTAATGATTGTATCCATTGCGATAGCGGTTTTACCTGTTTGTCTGTCGCCGATAATCAACTCACGCTGACCACGACCGATAGGAGTCAAAGCATCAATAGCGGTAATACCTGTCTGCAAAGGTTGATGAACCGATTTTCTTTTTACGATACCGGGCGCAATTTTTTCGATAGGACGAGTAGCCGAAGCTTCAATTGGTCCTTTTCCGTCAATTGGCTGTCCGAGTGAATTAACTATACGACCCAACATAGCATCACCAACAGGAACAGAAGCGATTTTACCTGTTGTTTTAACAGTCATTCCTTCTTTGATGTACTTATATTCACCCAAAATTACAGCACCCACGTTATCTTCTTCAAGGTTGAGTGTAATACCCATTGTGCCGTGTCCGTCATCAAATTCTATCAACTCGGATGCCATTACGTTTCTAAGTCCGTAAATCCTTGCGATACCATCACCAAGTTCAAGTACTGTTCCGACATCAGCTACCTGTACGGTACTGTCATAATTTTGAATTTTTGATTTGATAATTGAACTTATCTCATCGGGTCTTATTGCGTTCATACTTTTACCTCTGTATTAATGTGCGTTTCATACTTTCTAATCTTGCTTTTACACTTCCATCGATAGTTTTATCGCCGATTTTTAAAATCATACCCGCAATCAAACTTTCGTCGACTTTTGTATCAAGCTGTATTTTTTTATTGCAAACAGTTTCAAGTTTTTGCGTAAGTTTTGTCTTAACTTCATCACTCAATTCTATTGCACTTATCGCTCTTATCACCATAATGTTATATTTTTGATTCATTAATTCTTTTAGTGAATTTATAATTGCGCCAAGAGCAAAAATTCTGTTTCTATCAAGCAAAACAAATAAAAAGTTCATAACATCAACTGAAATTTTTCCACCAAAAATTTCATTAAAAATTTCTTTTTTTAGAGCTATTGAAAACGAAGGATGTTCGATAAAACTTTCCAAATCGGGACATTCCTTGATTGTTTTTTGAACACTGACAAGATTTTCATAAATAACATTCAAATCTTCATCACTTTTCGCCAATTCTTCAAGGGCCTTTGAGTACCTTTTTGCTACAACTATTAACTTATTAAAAGCTATATCTTCTTTCATTATTTCACCTTTGTTTCATCAATAGAATCTATAAAGTTATTTATATATTTATGATGCAATTCATCGTTAAGAGCTTTTTTAATTTTACCTGAAGCCAATTCAAATGCCTCTTTAGATACTCCCCTAAGAATTTCTTCCGCAGCGGATTTTTCTTCAACATCAATTGTTTTTTGAAGATTTTTATGAATTTCTTCAAGCTTTTGCTCTGTATCTTTTTGTATTTTCTCAGACATAGATGCCGCTGAAACTTTTGCTTCGCCCATTATTCGTGCTACTTGAGAACCAAGTTCTTCTGTATTTTTCCGGGCTTCTTCAAGTGTTTTTTGAGCCTCAAGCTTTGATTCTTCAGCTTTTGCAATATTTTGCATTACCTGATCTTGACGAGATTTCAGAACACCTAATATATCCGCCTTTTTAATCAGCCAAATAACAAACGCAACAACAAAAACCCAGTTGATTACATTTGAATGAAATATATATTGAGAAAAACTCATATGATGAACGGCTTCGGCTCCATGTTCGGCAACATGATGAACTGCAGATCCATGCATATTTTCAATTGTGGCTAAAATAGGTCTGAACATAATTTGTTTCTTTCTTCTTAGTCAAGAACTTTACTGACAATATCGTCTGCCAAAGAATAAACTTCCTTGTCCAAGGACTCTTTTGCTTCTTGCTTTTTCTGAAGTATCTGTTCTTTTACTTTTTCCAAAGATTCAGATGCTTTATTCGACGCTTCTTTTATAACGGCCTGTTTTGCGATATTAGCCTCTTCAACAACTTTTGAAATCACTTCTTTAGAAGCGGCTCTTGTCTGCTTAAGTTCCTCTTCTTGTTTTTGGACTAATTCTTCTGCTGATTTCGTCATCTTCTTTGCATGTTTTTCATTTTCTTCTATATAATCCTGTCTTTCTTTTTTAATTTTAAACATAGGACCATAGAAAATAACCTGCATTATCAACATAAAGATAATGAAACTTAAGCCTATTACTATAAAAGTACCGTCGATTTGTAATAACATGTTTGTTCCTTTAATTTTAAAGATGCAATACTATGCAGCTTTACCCATCAAAATAAATGCGATTACAAGTGCATACAAAGCCAAAGCTTCAATAAACGCAAGACCGATAAACATCAAAGTTCTTACTTTTCCTTCAGCTTCAGGCTGACGGGCTGTTGCATCAATAGCTGCAGATACCGCTGCACCCATTCCAAGACCTGGGCCGATTACTCCCAAACCTATTGCTATACCCATTGCTAATAATGCTGCTGCTTGTGGTTCCATTGGAATTTCCTCCTATAACTAAACTAATTATTAATGACTATCCGATGTTGCCGCACCTATATAAGATGCCGTCAAAATTGCAAATATAAACGCCTGAATAAATGCCACGAAAAGCTCGAACAGCATAACAGGTATAGGCAACCCCACAGGCAAAATAGAGATAAGTATCATAACTATTATCTCACCCGCCAAAATATTGGCAAAAAGCCTGAGAGCCAACGAAAAAGGTCTTGTAATATCTTCCAAAAGATTCATCGGCGCCATAAACCAAACAGGTTGAAAATAATGTTTTAAGTAGCCGAACAAACCTTTTTTAGCAATTCCTGCTCCTATATAATATATAAGAACTATTATCGCCAAAGCTGCCGTAACGTTTATATCATTTGTCGGAGAAGCGAATTCACCCTGTTTAAGATGGTACAATTTCCAGGGAAGCTGTCCGATAAGATTCGATGCTAAAACAAATAAAAATAAAGAACCTACTAAAACAACATGTCCTCGCCCTTCTTTTCCTACCTGTCCTACGGTTAAATTTTCAACAAAGTCCATTACAATTTCTGCAAAAGATTGGAAAATATTAGGTACTCTGGTAAGTTTTCTTGTGACAAAAAAAGACAAAACAATAACTGTTGCCATTCCGAGCCATGCTGTAATAATTGTATCCCAATGGACAGAAAGTTCACCCAAAAAAGGGAAATTAACGTTACCTATCCAATGTTCTCCGAAACTAATTTGTTCCAAAATTTTTCCTCTACTATCAAAAAAATTCAGTTCTATTTCGATAGAAAAGATTATAACCCTAACATCCCCTTTTTGGCTAGTGCATTTAGTTGATTTAATTCAACAAAATATCCAACCTTTGTCTGAAAATCTTCTCTAAAACTGAAAAAAGGGGGGTTAATTTTTAATTTTCACTCACCGATTAATAATTCTTTTTGTGTTCGAGATAATTTTTTTATTCGACATTCTTCCCGAAGCGCCTCTGATTTTGTTGCAAATTCTTTTAAATAAACCATCTTTAAAGGTTTATTCGCTCGGGTAAATTTTGATGCCCTGCCTGAAATATGCGCCTGAAACCTTTTTTCAGGATCATTTGTATATCCGCAGTAGAGTTTATTATTTTCGGTCAAAAGCAGGTATGTATAGTGTTTTTCTTCCATAAAAATTATATTAACATATACATATTTTTTTCTTTATCAATTGTTTTCTTGTTATGTTTTTTCAAAAAGCCAAAAGCTATTCTTGCAATTTCCATAAAATCCGCTCTGCAACCATGTTTATTTGCCACTTTACTTGCTTGTTTATCGGTTTTTCTATTTACCATTCTATCAATCAAATATGCAAATACCCCTGTTGCATCATCACCTTTTTCACACTGAATAAGTCCACACTCATTTTCTTTTTTTGCAAGATCTTTAACTTCACTAATAGCTTTTTTTAAACCTGTAATTTTATCCATATCTATGCTAATTCTTTTAATTCCAGCTTCTTCTAATGCCTTTAAATAATGAGGAGATACTTTATAGTTATTTCTCAGGTCAAAAATTGTTGTAATTCCCAATTTTTTTAGAATTTGCACTTTATCGGGAGATGGGGCAGCACTTCTATATAATTTGGAGGGAATCACTTCACCCACATTTTGCAACTCTTTACTCAATGAATTTAGAATCGAGCCTTTAAAAACCGGCTTATAAAGAACATTAGCTCTCAAAGGATTACTTTGCCGGCATACTTTATTTTGGGTCATCTTAGAACTTTGAAAAGAACCGGATTGATTTACAGGCAATACAGAAATCATATTTTTTCCTAATTGTTAAAACATTACAAACAATACTAAATACGATAAAAATATTATTTGACACTTTTAAATAATATTTTTAACAATTATTTACACACCTTCTAAATCAAAAGCAGATAAAGTACAGTGTTTTTCTTGCAGAAAAAATATTTTGAAACGCATTTATTTCTGATTTTGCAAATTTTTAACCAATTTCTCCATCTGAAATGCTTCATTTCCGCCCATGGAATTAAAAGCACTTCGACTCGCTTGCTCGGGAGTACTTTCTTTTATCATTCTTTCAACCAAATATACAAATTGTCCGGTTCTATTCAAGCCCATATTACAATGCACAAGTGCGACATCTTTATCATCTTTTAGAACTTCTTTAACTTCTTCAATAATCTTACCTGTACTTTTAGATAAATCTGATTCCATATCAATATTTATTCTTTTAATTCCTGCCTTTTCCAATGCAAGCAAATAATCTTCAGGAATATCCCCTCCCCTAAGGTCAAAAATTGTTGTAATTCCCAACTCTTTCAATTTTTCTACCTGATAAGCCTTAGGAGCGTGGCTTCTGTATAATTTATTCGGAATAACTTCACCCGCATTCCAAAACATTTTTTTTAAGGGCTCCAATATTGAACTTTTTAAAAATGTTTTATCAATAGCACTCGCTAATACAGCATTGCTTTTTTTTACACAATCAGAAGCAGAAGATTTAACAATATTTCCTGAAATTTTAAAAGCATAATTAGCAAACATTAATAAAACTTACCCAAAATAAAACTGCCACTATATAAATAAACTTCAAGAAAGTGCTTTATTTGCCATAAAAAACCAAAGCTATTAACAATTTTTTACAATTTATCAATCAACACCTC
>JAEWLZ010000296.1 GCA_023457295.1 Cyanobacteria bacterium OH_PDB_112 | reverse complement strand
TTAGCAGTTTTTGATTTCGATTCTACACTTATGGACGGGGAAACAATTGATTTTATCGCCGATGAAATTGGGCTGCGCAAAGAAATTTCCGCCATAACAGAACGCGCAATGCAAGGAGAAATGGATTTTTTTGAAAGCCTGACTCAAAGAGTTTCTTACCTCAAAGGAATAAAAGAATCTCGTATAAACGAGATTTGCGGTAACCTCCCATTGATGAAAGGCGCAAAAGAAACAATAACGGAACTTCAAAAAGCAGGCATAACCGTAATCTGTTTTTCAGGAGGTTTTGGCAATGCGCTCATTCCTGCACAAAAAAAACTCGGTTTTGACGAACAATTTTCAAATATTTTACATACAAGGGACGGTATTGCAACAGGCTTAGTAGGTGGAGAGATGATGTTCTCAGACAGCAAAGGTAAAATGCTTGAAAAACTTCAAAATATTCTTAAAATACCTGCTAAAAACACCATTGCAGTAGGTGATGGAGCAAATGATTTGAGTATGTTTGCCCATGCCTCAGAACGTATAGCATTCTGCGCAAAACCCGTCCTGAAAGAAAAAGCGACCATTTTAATCGAAGAAAAAGACCTTACAAAAATTCTTGAAAAACTAAAATTGTAAAAAAATATTACAGAAAATAGGCATAATTCAAGCGGGGAGAATCTCCACAACCCTTACAAAGCATGGGTTTTCACGGCATAAAAAACTGAAACCATGTCATAGCTTGACTTTGAGCATGCCCCTTGTGCCACAGCCCATGCAAGGCAAGGTGTTCAGCGTTTTGTATAGTAATGTAATAATTGCTCAAAATTTTGTTGTATTTTACGTTTGTATGATTAATAATTTAAACAAGTTAATGGAAATCCCTTGTCACAAAGGGTTTTACGAGATTTGAGAGTATAGTATCTTGCGTGGAGGAAGTATATAGTGTTAAGAACACGAGATATGGGGAGGGCTACTTCTGTAAGAAGATGGACTTCAACAGCGGTAGAATGTTACAAAAGGGGTTGTAACTGCACCAATTGTTTTTACAATGAGTTTTTCTCATCAAGCTCACAAAGGTGTCAGATGAAAGCAACCGTTCTTGAACTCGTAAGAGTTATAGGAACTCCGGAAGTAGAGTTGCCACAAGTTTTGGCAGATTAGAGGATGAATTTAGAGGGATAAAAAAGCGAGGTATTTATACCTCGCTTTTTTGCTAGAAAAATAATCATTAATTAAACGAAAAACTCCCCATCGGGGAGTTTTTCAAGTCTTAAATTTATATTATTTATTACTCAGCAGCAGCTTCTTCTGCAACTGCTTCTTCAACAGTAGTTTCAACGGCAGCAGGTTCTTCCTTAGGAGCTTCTGCCTCAGCTTTAGCTGCTTCTTTAGCCGCTTTTTCTTCAGCTTCTTTAGCCGCTTGAGCTTCTTTTTCAGCTTCTAATTTCGCCTGAGCTTTTTTAGAAAGTTTTTTGGCTTTTTCTTTTACTGTCAAGCCGCCTTCTTTATTACAATTGTTGATAAGATACTGAACAGTTTCTGTCGGTTGAGCACCTTTTTTAATCCACTCAAGAGCCGCTTCTTTATTCAATTTCATTTCTTTTCTTTTTGGGTTGTAATGTCCAAGCTCTTCAATAGGAGCGCCTTCTCTTTTTGAACGAACATCAATTACAACTATTCTAAAAATAGGATTTCTTTTATATCCCATACGTTTAAGACGTATTTTTACCATTTATTCTATTCTCCTTGTCGTCGAATTTAACTTAACTTTTTGCCGCGCGGAACTTTATTTTTTGAGGATACAAAGTTCCGTAACTTATCTAATCACAAGCATATAACATGTGCAAGAGGAAAAGTCACATCCAACTTTTATTTTCTTCTGCCAAACTTGCCCATTCCCATCATTGCGGGATTAAATCCAGGCATTCCAATCCCTCGCGGCATCTTTCCGCCTTTACCGCGCATGGTCTTTTGCATCCCTGATAGTTGCTTCATCATTTTTTTCATCATCTCAAAATCATTTAAAAATTTATTAATTTCCTGTACCGGAATTCCGCTTCCCGCAGCAATTCTGCGTTTACGATTACCATTTAAAATATCTGGCGTTTGGCGCTCTTTAGGAGTCATACTGTTAACCAATGCTTCTATACGTCGAAGCTGATTTTCCCCTTCATGCGCAAGGGTTTCCTTATCTTTTTTAGAAATTCCGGGAATAGGCAACATTCCCAAAATTTGCCCCAAAGAACCCATTGCCTTGATTTGCTTTTGAATTTTTACAAAATCTTCCAAAGAAAAATCTTTTGACATCATTTTTTTCTGAAGCTCAATTGCTTCTTTTTCGTCAATTGCTTCCTGAGCTTTTTCCACAAGTGAAACAATATCGCCCATACCCAAAATTCTTTGTGCCATACGCTCAGGGTAAAAAGGCTCTAGTGGTTCAATTTTTTCTCCCATACCCGCAAATTTTACGGGCTTTTCGGTAGAATAAACAACACTCAATGCCGCACCGCCTCTGGCATCACCATCAAGCTTGGTCAAAATCACACCCGTAAGTCCCAATTGTTCATCAAAAGTCTGCGCAACATTTACAGCTTCCTGCCCAACCATAGCATCTACAACAAGAAGTTTTTCCTGCGGAGCATACATTCTGTCGATAAGCATAAGCTCTGCCATCATATCGGTATCAATTTGCAAACGCCCTGCCGTATCAACGATTATAGAATTATTACCGTTTGTGCGTGCAAAATCTATCGCTTCTTTTACAATTTGGATTACGTCTTTTTCATTTTCTTTAAGAAAAATATCTGTTTGGGTTTGATTAGCAAGAGTTTCAAGCTGTTTTATCGCTGCCGGACGATAAACGTCTGCGGCGACCAAAAGGGGTTTCCGTCCGTCTTTTTTCAATGTAAGCGCAAGCTTTGCGGCGGATGTGGTTTTACCTGAACCCTGAAGCCCTAAAAGCATTATTATATTAGGGTTGCCTTCTGTTGAAATCGGAGTGTTTTTACCGCCCAAAAGCTCTACAATTTCATCATGGACTATCTTAACAAGCTGTTGAGAAGGATTTACTCCCTGTAAAATATTTTCGCCATCGGCTTTATCTTTAACCTTTGAAATAAAAGCCTTTACAACTTTAAGACTTACATCTGCTTCCAAAAAAGCTCGTCTGATTTCACGCAAAGCCTCTTCCATATTATCCTGAGTAAGTTTTGCTCCCGATGTTGTTTTTATTATATTCTGAAGTCTTTCCGATAGGTTATCAAACATTTTATTCTCCCTTTTGTCTTTTTTGGGCAAAACCCAAATTATTTTATTTATTAGATTTTTCGGCTCAAATCGCCTCAGAATGATGAATTAGTGACTGAATAGCGCCTCTACAAAATCATCTGCATCAAAATCTTTGAGGTCTTCCATTTTTTCGCCAACGCCTATTAATTTTACAGGCAAAGAAAGTTTTTTTGCAATCCCCGCAATTATTCCTCCTTTAGAAGAACCGTCGAGCTTGGTTAATCCAACTGCTGTTATTTGCACCGCTTCTTGGAAAATTTCCGCTTGAGAAAGTCCGTTTTGACCTGTGTTTGCATCTATTACAAGAATACTTTCGGAAATTTCTCCTTTAGCTTCGTTGTCGATTACTTTTTTGATTTTTCTGAGTTCTTCCATAAGATTAAATTTATTTTGAAGTCTCCCTGCCGTATCTATTAAAAGCACATCATATCCTTCGTTTTTAGCTTTTTTGATGGCATCATACACAACTGATGCGCTGTCTGCTCCGTCACGTCTTACAATATCAGCGCCAGCTCTTTTTGACCAAATATCAAGCTGCTCTTCGGCTGCTGCACGGAATGTGTCGCCTGCGGCAACTAAAACTTTCGCTCCAAATTTAGAAAAACGGTATGCCAACTTGCCTATTAAAGTTGTTTTACCTGCTCCATTTACTCCCGTAATTAAAAAAATATTCAACCCGTCACGATAGTTAATTTCATTTGAGCCAGCCTGTGCGAGGATTTTTTTAAATTCCTCTTTAATTATGTTATTCAAATTTTCAGCAATAATTTTGTCTTTTTGAATACGGATTTTATCTGTGATTTCAGCGGATAAATCAACCCCAACATCAGCTTTTATGAGGACTTCTTCCAACTCATCAAGCATATCGTCATCAATTTTGTCAGAAGATGAAACAAGGGCGGAAATCCCTCCGGAAATGGCTTCTGTTGTTTTTGAAACAGCTTCTTTAAAAACATCAAAAGAAAGTTTAAAAGAAGGTTCTTCAAAATCTTCTTCTGACTTGGCAACTTCTTGTTCAATCACTTGTTTCGGTTCAGATTCTATGAGTTCAGGCTCAAAATCTTCCCGTAAAATACCTTCTTCGACAAGCTCAGGAACAAAATGTTCTTCGGCAATTACCTGCTGTTCAAACTCTTCATTTTGTTTGAAAGATTCTTCTTTTAGAAGTTCTTCTGTATGTAATTCTTGTAAAACCTCTTCATCTTGAGGTTTTTGTAC
>JAEWLZ010000295.1 GCA_023457295.1 Cyanobacteria bacterium OH_PDB_112 | reverse complement strand
GTTCCACTTCATGACCTTCTATATACTGGTCGATAAGAATAGGGTCATCAGAAAACTTTATTGCCTCATTGATATAAGTTACAAGCTCTTCATCATCATAAACAACCTGCATCCCGCGCCCGCCGATTACATAAGAAGGACGTACCAAAACAGGGTATCCGATTTCTTTTGCGACTTCAATCGCCTCCACAAGAGTTTTTACACCCTTTCCTTTTGGGCGGGGTATATTGAGTTTATTCAAAAGCTGCTCGAAAAGTTCCCTGTCTTCTGTAATATCAATAGACTCTAAGGAAGTCCCCAAAATCTGAACACCTCGTTTTTGAAGCTTTGCAGCAAGGTTTATGGCAGTCTGTCCGCCAAATTGCACCATAACACCTTTTGGGTTTTCCTTCTCGACAATATTCATAATATTTTCAACATGCATCGGCTCAAAATAAAGCCTGTCTGCAATATCAAAATCCGTACTCAGGGTTTCAGGGTTGGAATTGACCATAACAGACTCATAGCCGTTATCCTTTATTGCCCAAGCAGCGTGAACCGAGCAATAATCAAACTCAATACCTTGTCCTATGCGAATTGGACCTGAACCCAAAACCATAATACTTTCTTTATCGGATGTTTTTTCAACTTCGCACTCTTCGCCGTAAGTCGAGTAATAATAAGGTGTTTGTGCTTCAAATTCCGCAGCGCAGGTATCTACGATTTTGAATGATGCCTCAATTCCGTTAATTTTGCGGAACTCTCTTATTTCTTTTACTTTTTTACCTTTAAGTTTGGCTATTTCCGCATCCAAAAATCCTGCTTCTTTAGCTTTCAAGCACAATTCTGGTGTAAGTTCTTCAGCGGCAATTTGATTTTCAAGCTCTATCAAATTTTTGATTTTATTTATAAACCACTTGTCAATTTTTGTGATTTCGTTAATTTTATCTACGCTGACTCCTCGCTCAAGAGCCTGTGCAAGACGAAAAATTCTCAAATCATCCTGAATTTGTAAATCTTCAACAAGCTTTTCTGTTTCTGTTTTGGCAAATTTATAATGCAAAAGCCCAGTCTTTTTGTCTTCCATAGAAGTAACTGCTTTTTTGAACGAACTCTCAAAAGTCCTACCGATAGCCATAACTTCACCGGTAGCTTTCATTTTGGTACCTAAAACCCTATCCCCATAGCTAAATTTATCAAAAGGCCATTTAGGGATTTTAGTTACAACATAATCAATCGATGGTTCAAATGCCGCAACAGTTTTGCCTGTGATAGCATTTTTAATTTCATGCAAACAATATCCCACAGCGATTTTTGTTGTTATTCTTGCAATCGGGTAGCCCGTAGCTTTTGATGCAAGAGCTGATGAGCGGCTTACACGAGGGTTTACCTCAATTACATAATACTGGTTTGAAACCGTATCAAGTGCATACTGAACATTACACCCACCTTCGATTTTGAGCGCGCGAATAATTTTCAGGGCAGAGGAGCGAAGCATCTGGTACTCGTTATTCGTCAAAGTCTGAGACGGCGCGACGACAAAACTGTCCCCTGTATGAATACCTATTGGGTCGATATTTTCCATATTACAGACAATTATGCAGGTATCATTCCCATCCCGCATAACTTCGTATTCGACCTCTTTGTAGCCCGCTATACTTTTTTCGACCAAAACCTGATTTATAGGACTCATCGCAAGCCCCGAGTGAACAATTTCCTCATACTCTGTGAGGTTTTTGGCAATACCGCCGCCTGAACCGCCAAGGGTATAAGCGGGACGAATAATTATCGGGAAGCCAATTTTTTCAGAAAATTCCAAAGCATCCTCATAGCTTGAAACTATGGCACTTTCAGGGACAGGCTCGTCTATTTCCTGCATAAGATTTTTGAAAAGCTCCCTATCCTCGGCTTTTTTAATGGAATCGATATTTGTTCCGAGAACTCTCACATTATATTTGTGCAAAATACCAGCATCATTGAGCAATACGGCCAAATTTAGCCCTGTCTGCCCGCCAAGACTAGCCATAAGCCCGTCAGGACGTTCTCTTTTTATTATGTATCTCAAAGATTCAAGCGTTAAAGGCTGAATATAAACCTTATCGGCGATATTTTCATCCGTCATAATCGTTGCAGGGTTTGAATTTACAAGAATTACCTCGATGCCCTCTTCTTTGAGAGCACGGCAAGCCTGCACTCCGGCATAGTCAAATTCAGCAGCCTGACCAATTACGATAGGACCTGAACCTATTACTAAAACTTTTTTTATCTGTGCATTTTTTGGCATTTTTCTTCTTTAACCTTCTGTATTTTCTCTATCCACGCATCAAAAATCTCATTTGCATCCAAAGGCCCGGGAGCAGCTTCAGGGTGAAATTGCACTCCTTCAATACCCAAAATGGGAAAACTGAAACCTTCTAATGTATTGTCATTCAAATTCACATAAGTAGGTATCATATTCGGCGGCAAACTTAGAGTATCAACCGCATAACTGTGGTTTTGGCTGGTCATCATAACCTTCTGTGTCTGCAAATTCATAACCGGATGATTTCCGCCTCTGTGACCGTATTTCAGCTTATATGTCTTAGCACCGAGCACAATACTCAAAATCTGATACCCGAGACATATCCCAAAAATCGGAATATTTCCCGAAAGTTTTTTGACAGTTTTTATAGCATAAGTCACATCCTGCGGATCTCCTGGTCCATTCGACAAAAACACCGCATCAAAGTCCCCTGAAAGGATTTCATCAGCTGTTACATCCGCCGGAAAAATTGTCAAGTTACAGCCTTTTTGGATAAGATTATTTATAATATTCTGCTTCGCACCAAAATCCACAAAAGCCATCTTAATGCCGTCATTCGGCATATGTTCAGTCTCTTTTCTTGTAACGGTGAGTACAATATCTTTATTCATTTTGTACTCTGCAAGCTGATTTTTAAGCTCGTCTGTAATTTCTTCAGTAGTAATAACACAGTTCATAGAACCCTTTTCCCGGATTTTGCGGACAAGAGCCCTTGTATCTATGGCTTCAATGCCTATAATATCGTACTTTTCAAGGTAATCCGAAAGAGTTTTTTCACTTTTATAATGCGAATCATTCTTGCAGTTGCTCTTCACCACAAAACCTCTTGCAGCAGGTCTTTTACTCTCAAAATCATCGGGATTTATGCCGTAATTCCCAATTTCGGGATAAGTCATAACAATAACTTGCCCCGCGTATTAAGGGTCAGTCAAAATCTCTTGATAGCCTGTCATAGAGGTATTAAAGACTACCTCACCGAATTTTGTTCCGCTTGCACCGAATGATTTGCCTTCATAAACTGTTCCATCTTCAAGCAAAATTCTTGCTATTTTTGGGCTTGCTATCATTATATTTCTCCCATTTCTTTATAAATCATCTGCATTGCCTGCAATTTATTATCAGCGGAGGTAACAGCGCGCCCGATAACCAAAAAATCCGCCCCTTCTTCCAAAGCAACTTTTGGGGTAGCAGCCCGTTTTTGGTCATTTTTCAAAGACCATTCAGGACGAATTCCAGGACACAAAACCTTGAAATCAGCACCACAAACTTCTTTGATTTTACGAGCCTCCCAAGTACTTGCAACAACCCCGCCAAGACCACTTTCTTTGGCAAGTTTTGCAAGTCTTAAAACAAAATCACCCGACTTTTGAGAAATTTCAAATTCATCAGCCAAAACCTCATCCGAAATACTCGTAAGCACCGTAACACCAAGAATTAGAGGAGGCTCCACACCCATTTCTGCCGCAACAGATTTTGAGGCTTCAACTGATGCTTTCATCATAGCAGAACCGCCAAAAGTGTGAATATTAAAGAAGCTGGCACCGCGCCTTACGATATTTCCTGAAGCTTTTGCAACAGTATTCGGGATATCATGCAACTTAACATCAAGAAAAAACTCAAGTTCCTGCTCTTGCATAAAATCGATGATTTCGTTGCCGTTTTGGGTGTAAAGCTGAAGTCCCACCTTGAAAACACCCACATAATCTTTGAGTTCCAAAATGAGTTTTTTGGCCTCATCAAGCGTATCAACATCAAGCGCCAAAACAATTTTTTCTTTTATATTTTTATTTATCGTTTGCATAATTTACCCTCTTGTATTTTTATTTCGCCATCAACCACTGTTGCTACGGCTTTTCCCTGCAATTTTCGCCCTTCAAAAGGAGATATTTTGCATTTTGTTTTAAAATTTTTAGCTTCAACTTTGTATTCTTTATAAGGGTCAATCACTGTCAAATTGGCTCTTTGACCAACTTTAACAGTTCCGACATCACTTAGTCCAAGGATTTTTGCGGGATTTGTCGACATTTTCTCAATAAGCTGCGCCAAAGTCAAATGTTCTTCTATGACCAAACACCTAAAGGCAGCTCCAAAAGCGGTTTCAAACCCAACAATACCAAAGGGTGACTCATCAAAAGATTTTTTCTTTTCATCCATAGAGTGTGGCGCATGGTCTGTCGCTATACAGTCTATCGTACCGTCTTTAAGCCCTTCTATGACTGCTTTT
>JAEWLZ010000294.1 GCA_023457295.1 Cyanobacteria bacterium OH_PDB_112 | reverse complement strand
AACTCAAGGGGGGAATATATAACTAACCATTTATATTATAAATTTTGTAAATAGCAAAAACTATCGAATAAATATATGATAAATGTATTTATTTCTAGATTTTTTGCATTAAAAAAGAGGTAAGCTTTTTGAACTTACCTCTTTAAATAGTTTTATATTTTACTATTCAGCGTGACCTGCTGTACCCAAAACTTGCATTTTGTGTTTAACAAGTTCTTTAACAGCCGTTCTTCCTGGCCCCATATATTCTCTTGGGTCAAATTTTGCTGGTTCTTCCATAAAGAATTCACGGATAGTAGATGTCATAGCAAGTCTCAAATCTGTATCGATGTTGATTTTTGCTACACCGTTTTTAGCTGCAAAAGAAAGCATTTCTTCCGGAACACCTTTTGCGTTTGGAAGTTTGCCGCCGTATTTGTTGCATTTTTCAACAAGTTCAGCAGGAACTGATGACGCACCGTGCAATACGATTGGGAAGTCATATCCGACAGCTTCATTTACTGCTTTTTTAATTTCGGCAAGTCTGTTGAAGTCCAATTTTGCTTCGCCTGAGAATTTATAAGCGCCGTGGCTTGTTCCGATAGCGATAGCCAAAGAATCACAGCCTGTTTCTTTTACGAATCTTGCAGCTTCTTCAGGGTTAGTGAATTTAGCGTCAGCCGCTGATACATTTACATCGTCTTCGATACCGGCAAGTTTACCGAGTTCTGCTTCAACAGAAACTCCTCTTGCATGAGCGTATTCAACAACTTGTTTTGTGATAGCTATATTTCCTTCAAGGTCAAATCTTGAACCGTCTATCATAACGGAAGAAAATCCGCCGTCGATACAAGATTTGCAGATTTCAAAATCAGCACCGTGATCTAAGTGCAATGCAATAGGCACAGTAGTTGTAGCAAGAGCAGCTTCAACCAATTTAATCAAGTATGTTTGATTAGCGTATTTTCTTGCGCCTGCTGATACCTGAAGAATAATCGGAGATCTTGTTTCTTCTGCCGCTTCTGCGATAGCTTGCAAGATTTCCATGTTATTTACGTTGTATGCTCCGATAGCGTATTTGCCTTCAAGAGCTTTTTTGAACATTTCGTTTGTTCCAACTAGTTTTCTTTCACTCATCGGGTTTCTCCTTTTAAATTTATCCCTGCAAAGGTAGTTTAGTATAAGCATGAAAAAACTACAATAATCTGGTGGTTTTTAAGTTGTATTTGCAATTATGTTTTATATATTTTGGGTGTTAAGAAATGTAAAAACGAATTTTTTGTTAAAAGTGCTTGCAATACAGTCATTTACGAGATTTAACAGGGTTTTTAGTAAATTGAACTATCAAAAAATTATATTTGCTGGTTTAATACGGACTATACAGTCAAAGGTTAATTTTAAAATAAAAGAAAGAGGTGTTTTTTATGATAGTGGCTCAAAACTTTTATGCAGAATCTAATACAACCCAAAGAAGATTATTACCAAAACAAAACATTACAATGAAAGGTTCAGTAGGTCGTGCAGGTGAGGGTTCTCCGGAACTTATTAACGATATTGTGGATGGCTTGAAGGCTGTTGATAAAGCTGCTATGAAAGCCAGTGATGCTATTGAAAAAGTTGCTGGAAGATCAGTCAAAAGTGGAGCAGAAGGAGTTGAAAAAAGTGTGGAAGCAGTAGATGGTTTTTATAGGAGTACTCTTGGAGAAGAAGCAGCTGATATAGCTACGGGTCTTACGATGGCTCCTGTGGCGGCGATAGGATTTATAGGCGGGGCAATTAAAGGCTTGTTTAAATAGGATTAAAATTATTCCTGTAATTGTAGTTATGATATTTATTCTCCGTTAGAACAACATATGCTTAGAAAAACTAAAATATAAGCTAAAATCATGCTGTAAACTATCTATGGAAGAAAGTTTACCTTTTTAATTTAAATTTCCAATAAAAAAAAGGACTCAGCCTTAAAACTTTTTCATAACCCCCTCAAAGAGTTTAAGTGTTATTTTTGGCAAGTCCTTATTTCACTCTAGCAGAAAAGGAGGAGGTGGGATTCGAACCCACGGTACGCTCGCACGCACGACGGTTTTCAAGACCGCTCCGATAAACCGCTCTGGCACTCCTCCGAGTGCTATTGACATTATAATACTATAACAAAGTTTTATGTCAAATTGGATTTTTACAAAAGTTTGTAAGCAAGGATTCTTTTATCGTATAATTATCTTATGGGCGAATCTAGCAAAAAATTTTATTATATAGGTCTTTCAATTAGCCATGCCGCTACGGAAGAAACAGGAATTGCTGTTATAGACAATGATTTGAACCTTTTAAGGTTGGATAAAATTTATCGTCTTAATGACATAAAATTTTTTCTAGACAATTTTACAGGCAAAAATGGTGCGGTTATCGCTGCTGATATCCCGCCGAATCAGATGTTTTTAATAGGGAAATGGCGACAGGAAGCCAAACATTACAAAAGTTTTTCTGTCGGTACATCATACAAATCAGACCAACAGTGGTCAAAACGTCAGAGTACTCGAGGAACAGAACTTTGCACAAAGCTTGCCGATGAAGGATATGAAGTAATCAGATACAATTATATTTATTCAAAACAGGTAATGGGGTTGTCTACTCCTTTGCAGGAAAGTACTCCTATGGCATGCAAATATCTTCAGGATATGCTTAAAGAAAAACTCGGCATAAGCTCTATCCCGTCTAATATGATGCCTTTATCAAGTTTAAAAGCCGTAGTCGGGGCATATATTGCTTGGCAAACTAAAAACGGCATTGAAAATGAAGATTTCCGCAAAATTAATACTTTTGGTGAACTACCTGTTTACAGCGGAATCTAACCTGGGCTGAGCAAAGCGAACGCCGTCAGGCGAAAAAGGTTATGAAGTGGAATCCTTTTTTAATAAAAAAAGGATGGAGTGAAATTTTTACCTTTTGAGCGGGTTAGTATTCTAAGACAGCGGAATCTAATTATTTCCATTTTGCAAAAATTGTATCATCGCAAAAAAGTTCTTGAGGCGTAATGCCTGTTGTGGGACGTCTTAGAATGCCAGATTTTCTATAAGCCCAGCTTCTTGCTTCTTTTAGAGAATAAGCTGCAAGCTGGCTACAGATAAAAGAACCTTTTTGGCACATCATTTGCGATAAAAAATCAAAAAGAGCGTCATGGGTCAAATCATCAATAATATGACCTAAAAGAGTACCTCTTAAAGCGTCATTTATTATAAGTCCGTTTGCATAACCTGCACCTATTTCTTTACTTGCCGTGTTGGTGATTTCGTCTGCGACAGAGTTGTCCAAATCATTTGGCTTTCTGAAAAAGATATGAGTATGAGGATTGTCAAAATAATCTTTCAGCGGATTTCTTTGAACGCCTTTTATCATCATAGCTTCTATGCAATTGGTTTCATCCTCAACAATAAGAGCATGATTTACGGGTACATGATAAAGGTCATCCCATTTTGTAAAATAGACAATTCCTTGCGAAACTATTGAGGTATCATTATATACAAAGCCAACATACCCTTTACTGTAATTTATTCCGTATTGAGGTACTTGGTCTACTACTTCAAATTCTTTTCTGCCGATGTTTAATGTTTTTTGTGCCATAATTTTCTCCTGTTTTTACCATGAGAAAATTATAAAAAATATTTTAATATTTTGGTATAGTTCTTGTGGTTGATTGTATTAAGTTAATTTATCCAAAACTTTTTTTGCTTCATCATAACTTTGCATTTCAACCACTTCAATTCCCAGCTTTTCTGCTGTAACATCAAGTACTGTAATGTTTTCACACACTGCAATAATTGGAATTTTACGTTTGTTTGCCTCCAAAACAGGCACACACCCAAGAGAATTGTAAGGCATAATAAGAGCTTTCAGCTGATTAACGGTTATATCGTCTTTTTGTACTTTTTCAATCGGCACAAGTTGCGGGGCATTTTGAAGACCGAGCAGAATACATGGTAAAAAAGTTGGTGTAATATACTCTGCCGCTGCGCGAGGGTCGACGACTTTATCTGTTATGGAAATATCTCCAAAAGCAGGGGCATGTGCTGCCGGGAGCTGTAGTTCTTTTGTGAGAATATGCGAAATCACAGCTTCCACACCGCCTATAATGTCTACACACTGTCCCGATGAGTAATTATCTTCTTCGGGTTCATCGAAAAAGCACACGACCGCAAGAGCTTTTGCTCCTTGGCTTTTCAGAATTTCACCTGCTTTAATGAGAGTTTTGGGATTGTTTACACATCCTGAAGAGATGCCGCTTTCTTCAAGACAAAACTCAATGCCGACAGGTTCTTCGGTTATTATGTGTGTAAAAATATCTATTCCGTAGACTGTTTTTACCGCGTTTATGGTATTAATGTGAATGTTGAGTATATTTTGCGGTATTGCCTTGTCAAAAATTACCCCGATTTTGTTGTTTTCAGTGGGACGAAGGGCGATTTTGCCTTGAAAAAATTCATCTAGAGCAAAACCTTCCGTGTAAAGCATATTTGGTGTAATCCCGCTAAAACAGGCTGCGTTAATTACATTTGGATTTACGATGAGTTGTGTAGTTTTTGCTATTTCTCTTGCAAAAACAGAGGCATCTCCTGCAAAACCTCCTATTGAAGCACCTATTCCTGTTGGGACAATAAAAGCGGCAGGACTCATTGCGGGAAATAACCTATATATTTGAGGTTGCGATAATATCCCAAATAATCAAGTCCGTAACCGACGACGAATTTGTCTTCGATTACAAATCCTGCGTAATTAATTTTTACATCGACTTCGCGCTTGCAGTTTTTGTCCAAAAGTGCCACAAATTCAACTTTTTTGGCTTTATGTTGATTGCTTATGTAATTCCACATAAATTGTGCTGTATGTCCCGTGTCTATTATATCTTCGACTATTATGACATTTTTGCCCGACAAATCGGGAAGAGTCAAGTCCACAGATTTGACCTGACGGGAAGATTCTTGTTCGTGGCCGTAGCTGGAAAGTCTTACAAACTCCATTTGTACGGGGTTTTTTATATGGCGTGACAAATCTATCGCAAAATAACTCGAGCCTTTTAAAACACAAATCAAATGAAGCGTTTCATCTGTTTCAAAATCTTTATTAATTTTGTCCGCAAGTTCTTTTACTCTTTTTTGAATTTGTTCTTCTGAAAATAATTCAACTAAATCAGCTTCTTTTTTATCCAGTTGCAAAATGCTCATTTTTTACCTCAATTCTATTATGTAAGAAGGTTTTTCACCTGCGCGAAGTTTTTCGCTTAATCCTATTCCGATTGCCCACAAAATCTCGTTACCGCTTGCTAAAAGCAGGATTTCATCTCTTTTATGTTCGGGAATACCTTTATTAATAAAGTACTTTTTTAATTTCATTGTACCACATGAGCCGAAAGGCTGAATAATATCTCCTTCACGCCTTGTCCTAAGTTCAAGAGGAAAAAGGTTTTCAGAGATATTTACAAAAGCTTTTAATTCTGTTTCTTTTGGGAATTTTTCATGAGTTTTATCTTCAAAAATTTTTATTGAGAGGGTTTTATTTAGCGGGGCAAAATAGTTGTTAGAGTTGAGTTTTAACTCAAGTACGGCATCAATTTTTTCAGCTTTTATTTGATTTACAATTTTAATTTCTGTTTTTGAAGCAAAAAGCCATAGGTCTGTGGTTAAAGAAAGCGTGTTTCCGCAGGGCTTTTGGATGTTTTCATCTAAAAATTCTTTGATTTCTTCAATTTTTTTAAAATTGTAATCAAGATTGTTTTCTATCAAAAACTTGTGTATTGAAACCCTTTTTTTTGCATCGGAAAATACTGCAAAATTTGCAGGTATCAGAGGCTTTTGCAGCAAAAATTCTGATACTATTTCTTCATAATCTTTAGCAATTTTGGAAAGATTTTCGGCGGCTTGGTCAAAGTGAGGATTGATTTCTTTGAATTGTGGGATTATTTCAAGTCTGATTTTATTGCGGGCATATTTTGTGTCCCCGTTGCTCTCATCCTGTGAAGGTTTTAGACTGTTTTCGAGGCAGTATTTTTGGGTTTCTTCACGGGTTATATCAAGCATAGGACGAAAAAGCGTGTAATCATCTTC
>JAEWLZ010000293.1 GCA_023457295.1 Cyanobacteria bacterium OH_PDB_112 | reverse complement strand
ATAAAAAGCAATAATGCTTTCCTCGGCTGTAATTGCTGATATGGTTGCGGCATAATTTCCTCCTCGATTTTTAAAGATATTGCCGAATTTTATTGGGTTTATCACACCCGACAAGGTTAATTTTACTTTATATCAAGACCTATATCAAGAGTTCCTGCAAGTGATATAGTTGCGCTGGTTGAAATCACATCCACACCTGTTTTTGCAACTTCTTCAAGAGTCTTAATATTTACATTGCCACTGGCTTCAGTAATCGCTCGCCCATCAATAATTTCAACAGCTTTTTTAATTGTTTCAACAGACATATTATCAAGCATAATTATATCAACTTCAGCTTTTACAGCTTCTTTCACTTGTTCTAATGTATCTGTTTCGACTTCAATCTTGTGTGTATGCGAAATATGTTTCCGTACCGTTTCAACAGCTTGTGTTATACCGCCACAAAGAGCGATATGATTATCTTTAAGCATAACACAATCACAAAGGCTGAACCTGTGAGGTTTTGCTCCTCCAATCTTCACCGCATATTTTTCAAAAATTCTAAAATTTGGAGTAGTTTTTCGAGTTTCACTGATGCAAGCTTTGTAAGGAGCCAAAACTTCACAATACTTTGATGTCAAAGTAGCAATAGCACTCATTCTTTGTATATAATTAAGAGCGAGGCGTTCCCCCGTCAATATAGCGCGGGCATTGCCTTCAATGGTTGCGATATCTTGTCCTGCACTCATTTTATCTCCGTCTTTTAAAAAAGTCGTTATTTTAATATTTTTATCCAAAACTTCAAAAACTTTACGCATAACTTCGACACCGCACAAAACACCTTCTTCACGAGTATTTATATAAGCTTTTAAAATTTTTCCGTCAGCTTCTATATAATCAGTTGAAATATCACCATATCCGATATCTTCTTTAAGAGCTTGTTTCACGTGTTCTTCAATAATAAAATCGTGCAAAAGATAACTCATTATCTTATATCTCCTATTGTCAAATAACTGTGCTGCGCCACATCTGATGTTTGAGGATAGTCTTCTCTAAAATGCCCTCCTCTTGACTCTTTACGAGCAAGCGCCATTTTAGTCATAGACTTTGCTACCAAAAGCATATTACGGAATTCATAAGCTTCTTTTTGATTATATTTTGCATAAATATCAAATTCTTTTTCAAGATTTTTTATATCGAAAAGCGCTGCTTCAAGACCTTTTTCATTCCTTATTATACTAACATTTTCCCACATTATATTTTTGAGCTTTTTGGTTAATTCATCTAAATTATTATAAGTTTTTATTTCTTTTGTAGAATCAAAATTAATATTTCCTTTTAGATTTAAGTCTTGATTTTTTAAATATTCTGCAAGATTGTAAGCTAAAACTACACATTCCAAAAGAGAATTACTGGCAAGACGATTAGCTCCATGCAAAGACGTACAGCCTGATTCACCTATTGCATAAAGATTTTTTATATTTGAACAGCCTTTTGTGTCAATTTTTATCCCTCCCATAAAATAATGAGCAGCGGGAGACACAGGGATAGGGTGTTTGGCAATATCCACTCCATGTTTTTCGCATTCTTTTTTTATTCTTGGAAAACGTGTTTGAAGTTTTTCTTCAGGAATTAACGTCATATCGAGATAAACATAATCAGAATCTGTTTTTTTCATTTGGTCGTATACAGCCCTTGTTACGATATCTCTGGGAGCTAAATCACCTTTGGGGTGATAATTTAGTGCGAAGTATTCACCTTTTGCATTTTTTAATTTTGCTCCTTCTCCTCTTGCTGATTCTGAAATTAAAAAATGACTCATTTCTGCCTGAAAAGCAAGTGCGGTTGGGTGAAATTGTATAAACTCCATATCTTGAAGCGTTGCACCTGCAATCAAAGACAGAGCTAATCCGTCTGCTGTGGCTACTTTTGGATTCGTAGTATGTTCAAAAATCTGCCCGGCTCCTCCAGTTGCAAGTATTACAGCATTTGAAAGAATTTTTTTATGTTCTCCATTATGCAAAATTTCGACCCCTATTGCCTCAAGATCTTTGTTCTGCAAAATTTTTGTTACCAACGTATTTTCAATCAATGTAATTTTAGGATTTTTAAGGATTTGAATAGCAAGAACTGACTCCATTATTATTCCCGTACCATCACCGCCCGCATGCAAAATTCTGTTAACACTATGAGCACCTTCTAAAGTGAACGACAGTTTTTTATTTTGGTCAGTATCGAATTTTATACCCTGATTGATTAAATCTTCGATAACTTTTGAGCTTAAAGAAGATATTTCTTTTACCACATCATAATTTGAAAGACCGTTACCGGCTTTTATTGTATCTTCTGTATGAAGTTCTACAGAATCTATTTTATTATCGGAAAAAACTCCTGCAATTCCGCCTTGAGCATAACGACTATTGCTTTCATCCATATTAGCTTTTGTAATCAAGAGAATATTTTTGCAATTAGGATTTTGAGAAATCTTTAATGCCGCATAAAGCCCTGAAATACCGCTGCCGACTATAATTGCGGAATAATTATCTAACATAAGTGCCTCAACAAAAGTATTTATTTTATAATTATACTACAATAGAATTTTGGCATACAAAAAGATTTAAAGGTAATGATGTTTTTAGAATCTTGCTTGCTTATCGCATTTTTAAATACAGCCGACCCAAGCGGTAAAACGATTTATCCTTCGGGAGTAAAAGATAACGGTAATTATATTTTTAATGCACCCCCAGCGTCAATTTATCCCCTTTTAAATATAATTGATCCGATAGTTCTTTGCGATGGAAGAACTATACCAAAAGGAATTTATGCGGTTAAACCTTCTATCGACGAAAAAAGTTTGCTTTTTATAGATGGTCATAACATAGTTTTTGAATTGCCGATAATTGAAAATATTCTTGTCGCGGAATATAAACACAAACCTATAATAAAAATGGAAGAAACGGCTGAAGGTATATTTTTTACCTATCAAATCGAAAACATTTTAAAAAGAGCCCAAATAATTATTAAGAAAGACTTTTAACAAGCTTTATAAGCTCATCAACACTATAACAATCTTTTATAACAAAAAACTTTGCCTCAAGTTTTTGCTCAATTTCTTTTACGGTCATATTATCAAGAAACATTTCAGAATCACTTTTGAGCATAACAGACGGTATTATTATATTGCTTATAGAATCTTTTAGAGGTAAAAGTTCATCTAAAATATCCTGACCGGTAAAAAGTCCCGCAACAGAAACATCATCTCCCCAAAAATTACTTTTTGCTATATGAAGGTTAATTTTAAGGTTTTCAATTTTGTTAAATTCTCTATAAATCTCTTCCAAAACATCTTTTGCAAGACGACCCGTAATAGATGTAAATTGTGTGGGAGTTTTAATTTTTGAAGGTAAAAGATGTTTTTTTGAATTAAAATCATCCAAAAGCATTCGACATGTCCCCACTCCGTCTTCCAGTTGACCATATTCGTTATAGAACTCTGCGGAAGGTATTTCTTTTTTTGCCATAATATAAAACTCATCAGAAGGAGCTATAAGGTTTTCTCCGACTTTTGCATTAATAGTTTCCGAAAGGCCTATTACTTCTTCCGCTATTTCAGGTGTGGTTTTTTGGATGATAGGATTTTTTTGAAATTTTGTAATCCCCACAGGCACAATAGCGATGGAAAGTATATTTTCAAATTTGATCAAATCATTCAAAGTTTTTTCAAGATTTTTTCCGTCATTAAGCTTCGGACAAAGAACGATTTGCACATGGATAGGTATTTCTAAATTTTCAAGCCATTTAAGGTCTTCTATAATATTTTTTGCTCTCTTATTTCCGAGTATTTTTTCTCGCAATTCACCATCTGTCGCGTGAACAGAAACATACAAAGGTCCTATTCGCAATTGTTCTATTCGTTCTTTATCTTTTTGAGTCAAATTAGTCAATGTAATATAAGTTCCATTAAAAAATGAAAGCCTATAATCATCATCCTTCACCAAAAGAGTATCTCTCATTGATTTTGGCTGCTGGTCTATAAAACAAAAAGCGCATTTATTGGCACAGGGTTTTATTCCATCAAAAATCACATCTTCAAAATTTATTCCCAAATCTTCGCCAAAATCTTTTTCTATTTCGAATATCTCTTCTTCACCGGTTTTGTATCGAACATGTAATTCTAAATCTTCTTGAACAGAAAACATTTTGTAATCAAGATAATCTTTTAAAAACACGCTGTTAATCGAAAGAACTTCATCACCTTTTTGAAGTCCTAAATCTTCTGCTATGCTTGATTTTTCAGTTGATTCTATAATTGCGGGCATAATCTAGTGT
>JAEWLZ010000292.1 GCA_023457295.1 Cyanobacteria bacterium OH_PDB_112 | reverse complement strand
CGGCGGGCAGCGTGTAGAAATTCCACCACGTGCGGTAGCGCTCCGGAAAAGCGTCAAAATGGTACCAGCCTGCATAGGGCGAGCGTTCGCTCTGGTAGGCGCCCAGGCTTTCGTAGCGGCCGTAGCGGTTGAAGTAGAGGCTATCCGCGCCGGTGTGGCTGAACACGCCATCCATCAGCACGCGCATGCCACGGCTGGCCGCCGCGCGGGTGAGGTCGGCAAACGCTTCCGTTTCGCCCAAAATGGGATCCACCTGCGTGTAATCCCCGGTATCATAGCGGTGGTTAGTGCGCGCGCGGCACACCGGGTTGAGGTAGAGCACCGTCACCCCCATGGCTTGCAGGTAATCCAGCTTGCTTTGGATGCCCGCGAGCGTGCCGCCAAAAAAATCCAGCGCCCGGTTATCGCCGTTTTCCGGGTCGGTGTCCAGCGTAGGCGGCTCGTTCCAGTGCTCGTGGAAGGTGGCCTCGGGGTGCGCCTGGGCAATCCGGTTGCGCTGTTGGGGCGAGGTCGCGGTCACCTTGCGGCGGAAGCGATCCGGGAAAATCTGGTAGATGATCCCCTCGCGCAGGTAGGCGGGCGTGGCAAAATCTGGCGCGTACACCGTGACCTGATAACTGCGCGGCGCGCCCTGAAACACCGCGCCCACGCCACCCAGCTGATCTTCGGCGTTGCCGTAACGCAGCTCGCCATCCGGGCGGTGGATGATGAAATCATACCAGAACAGCATCGGCCGCTGCGGCACGGAAACCGTCGCTTCCCAAAGCCCATCGCCGATCTGGCGCATGGGGGTGCGTCCCTCTGCGCCATCCCACGTGCGCAACGTGACGGCGGCGCTTTCATCGCACAGCAGGCGAACGGTCAGCTGCCCACCCGCGGGCACGGGGCCAATCGGGTCGCGGTGGGCGGGGGCGTGGGAATCGTGCACAATCATGCGGGTTCCTCCTCAGGCGGGCTGCCTCTATCATACCCCGTTTGCGGGCGTTGCGCAATATGGGGCGCGGGCAAGGCAAAACCGTGAAAAGGCGGGCGCAAAGGCTCGCTTTTCCACGGTTTTTGGTTTCAGGGCGAAGGGTAGCTCAGCTGGCGGCACCCACAGCCGTCAGCACGGCCTGCGTGGCGGCCGCCTCGTCGGGGCCATCGGCCACCAGCGTGGCGTGCCCGTCCGGCAGGCGCGCCTGCGATAGCAGCCCCAGCATGCTTTTCATATTGAGCACCAGCCCCTCGCATTCCAGCGTGAGGCGGCACTCATAGTGGCTGGCCGCCGCCGCCAGGCGCGCCGCGGTGGTTCGGGTGAAGGGCATCATGGGTTGAAGATCCAGTTCCGTGCGAATCATGGGCGTACCTCCCGTATCAAGCAGGCGAAGCGCTCGCAACGCCTTGTGGTTCCAGCACTCGGGTGGGGCGCGGCTCAGCTGCGGCCTTCGGGCTCGCCCAGCTCCTCGCGGGCGAACTGCAGCAGCCTGCGCATGCGGTGGTTGACGCCGCTTTTGCCGATGGGCGGCGTGAGAGATTGCCCCAGCTCCTCCAGGCTCAGCGCGGGTGCCTGCAGGCGGGCGCGGGCGATTTCCTGCAGCGCCGGGGGCAGCGCGGTGAAACGTTCGCTTTGCAGCAGCCGCTCAATGCAGGCCAGCTGTGCGTCGCTGGCGTTCATCTGCTTTTGCAGGTTGGCGCTGTCGCAATTGAGCGCACGGTTCACGCTGCCCATCACCTGCCGCTGCACCCGCAGCGATTCCAGCGTGGTCACGGCCTCGTGCGCGCCCGCGGCGGTGAGGATGGTGGCGATCTGGTCGCTGTGCTTGCAGTACAGGCTGACCGCGCCGCGGCGTTCCACCTGGCGCACCGGCACGCCAAAGCTTTGCAGGCATTTGGCGATGTTCAGGCGCAGCGCCTCATCGCGGGTGACAAATTCCAGATGATATGCGTGCTCGGGGTTGGAAAGGCTCGCGCAGCCCAGTAAGGCACCGCGCAGAAACGCGCGGCGGCAGCAATCCCGGTTCAGGCGCACGCGCGGCACGGTGGTGCGCAGGGTCAGCGCGCCGGTTTCGTCCGGCTCCATCATGCCAAGGTGCCCCAGCAGCGTGGGCGCGTGATTGGGTCCCACGGTGAGCACGCACTTGCGCCGCCCGCCAAACCGCGGGTGGGTCACGTAGTGCAGCTGCGCCGTGAGTTGCGCTTCCCGCTGCAATAGCACAATCACCCGCCGCGCAATGGCCGGGCTTTCCACCGCAAACTGCACGCAAAGCTGCCCGCGCCCCAACAGCGACAGGGAGCCCAGCGTCATATACAGTGCGCCGAGTTCGGCGCCGCAGCAACAGGCTTTGTCGCACGGCACGCGGCAAAGCTCTTCCTTACAATCCGACGAAAAGGACATGTGACCCTCCCAGGCGACGTTATGGCGACCCCGCCAAGGCTGCGTCACCCGCCGCCTGCGGTGCGCGGCCAACGCCGGCGTGGTACCCCTCGGCCGCTGCCCGGATGCAAATCTTCCCGTTGCGACTATTGTACGCGATTGCGCGGCATCCGTCAAGCATGCGCGCCTGCCCGGAGGCTCCGGCCACAAAACCTGCGGCCAACCTGCTTTCCCCCTTGCGCTTACCGCCGCGGTGTGCTATACTATCAGCCGACTACGCACCTTTGGCGACTGCACGG
>JAEWLZ010000291.1 GCA_023457295.1 Cyanobacteria bacterium OH_PDB_112 | reverse complement strand
GCCGTATGTCAGTTCAATTTTGTAACCGGAATCAGGTTCTACAATTACGACATTCATAGCGATAGGTTTATCACTTGTTGAGTAGTCTTGTTTTGGAATAAAATATACGCCTTCTTGCGCAAATGCTTGACCTGCAAATAAAAATAATATCAACAAAATGATAAATTTTTTCATGATTAATTCCTTTTTAATGCTTCAGTGAGAGCTTTTTCAAGAGTTTGGATTTTTGCTTCCAAAAGTTTAACTTTGTCTTGAGCTTCTTCTTTTATAATGTCGGCTTTTTCATTTTTTCTGCTTTGATTTTTAATTTTTTGCTCAAGGTCTGATATATTTGCTTGCATAATCAAAATTGTTGCAAGAGCCGAAAAAATTCCTAGTAAAATTACAAAAATCGGTAAGCTGAGTTCTAATGAACCTTTTATATAGTTTATTCCCAAAATTACCGATTTGTTTACATAAGCCATAAATAATATTGCTGACCAAATAATAATACCTAAAAAAAAGAAAGTTTTTTTAATCATTTTTATTTTCTCCAAAAATTCGTACAAGTTTTTTTATATCTTCGCTCGGTTCAATTTCAATTATTTTTCGTTCTTTAGTGCTTGGCACTGTGAAAGAAAGTTTGTAAGCATGCAAAGCTTGCCCATGCAGATTTACATTTATTTTTGCCCCGCCGTATAGTTCATCGCCCGCAATTGGGTGATGCATATCAGACAGATGAACACGGATTTGGTGTGTTCTTCCTGTTTCGAGAGTAAGTTCGACAAAAGTATATTTTTCAAACTTTTCAAGAACACGATAATGTGTTATTGCATTTTTTCCATCAGGCACTATACCCATTTTTTTTCGGTGAACAGGATGTCTTCCAATGGGTTTATTTATAGTTCCAGTATCATTTTTAAAAACTCCATGACAAAATGCAAGGTATTGCCTTATAGCGGTTTTGGTTTTTATTTGTTCCGCAAGAAAATTGTGAGCAAAATCATTTTTGGCAACCATCAAAAGCCCAGATGTATCTCTATCAAGCCGATGTAAAATCCCAGGACGCATAATCCCGTTTATGCCTGATAAATTCCCTTTACAATGATGCAAAAGAGCATTGACAAGAGTACCTTCTCTTTCATGAGAAGTTGGATGAGTAAGCATTCCCGATGGTTTGTTTATCACTAGCATATCATCATCTTCATAACAAATATCAAGAGGAATATTCTCGGCTTTTAGAGCAAGTTCTGCGGCTTCTGGTATGACGATTTCGATTTCATCGGATTCTTTTAGGTTGTAAGAACTTTTGACTGCCGTAGAATTTACTTTCACTGCTCCTTCTTTTATGAGTTTTTGAATACGGCTTCTCGAAAAGTTTTCTAAAGTGTTGGCAAGATAAATATCCAGTCTTTCATCAATGTCTTCTAGTTCTGCAGTAAATTGAATTATTTCAGACATTTTTTTTACGCTCCAAAAAGAAAGCATGATAAAAAATCATAACAGCTCCTATTGTAATAGCAGTGTCTGCAAGGTTGAAAACAGGAAATTTAAAGGCTTCTATATTTATGAAATCTACAACAAAGTTATATCTAATTCGGTCAAATAGGTTTCCGAATGCCCCACCCAATAATAAACCCCATGCAATTTGTTGAAAGGACGTTATTTTTCTTTTTGAAAAATAATAAACAAAGCCTAGAGCTGCTGTTGCGGAAATTAATATTAAAAGATGCTGTTTACCCTGAAAAAGACTGAATGCCGCACCTGTATTTGCCATGCAGGTAATGCTGAGATATTTGTTTATAACAGGATAATACACAATATTTTTATTGAGAATAATCTGTTTTGTAAGCCTGTCTATAATAAAAACAATAGCCGTAGTTATAAAGAGTTTTTTATTTTTCATTTTTATTTATTTTTGCGGAGGGGTAATAACATTAACCCGTCTTAGCAAAACTCCGAGTCCTGAAATCTTTATATTAATATTATTGTATTTGTCTTTTTTTGGCAAGGCTAAAGCTATGGATGCGGCAATAGTTTCATTGTTACCTTTTGAATTTGATTTGAAAATTCTTTCTAATAAGCCTATTGAGTCTAAAGGTTTAAAAATATCCGGAGTTTGAGGAGTTGGAAAGATTATCGATTCTTTTTTTATAGAGCCCATCGCATATTGGGCATATTTTTCAGGCATTTTTAAAGAAGCGGTATATTCTGTATTCGCGGCAATACATTCAGGGGCAAAAAGTTTTATTCCTGAGTTTTTGCAATCCCCATATAAAAGAGATGTCATTTCTGAAAGAGTGTATTCTGCAACTATTTGCCATACTCCGCATGATTTTTTGAGATAAAATACGGTTTCCATATCAATTGTCAAAAGGCCTTTATCTCCTGTTATTTGAGATTTTTCAGCAGTTGAAGCTGTTGATTTGTTTATAGCTTTTACTGTGGCGTAACTCCCATCGACAGAAAGTTTTGTTATATAAATATCATATTTAATATCGGGATGATTTTTAATAGTATCTTCATAAAGTTTAAATAAAGTTTCTTTGTCAAAACCATCGTTGCTAAGATAATCATCAGAATAAATCAGTTTTAATTTTTCGATATTTAAAGTGTTAAGGTAAATTTTTTGCTGTTCAAAGAGATTTTTAATTGCCAAAACATCTTCCATGCAGGCTTTGTTTTTAATTTCGCAGCATTGATATTTTTGAGAATTATTTTTAAATTTTAAAATAATATTGCTATTTGACTCACAGTATCCGCAAGTATTGCTCAAAAATATAAAAATTATGGCAGTTAAAAATATTTTTAATTTCATATGTTTTTCTAAAACCCTATTTAATTCTTTATAAATTTATCATAACAGTTAATAGTATTAAGAATTGTAAAAAAACAAAATATACATCAAATCTATGTTTTGAGCTTTTTCAATGTTTGAAAAATAAACTTTACAAAACTTATGATACTGATTGATACATTCGGGCATAGTGTATTTGGAATAGAAAATCCAAGGATAGACGTTAAGATAAGGAGTATCCAAAAAATGAAAGTCAACGATTACAGTATTGAAAATTCAGTGTTGCAGCTTTCCGAAGCAGCAAACAAGAAGCTGTCCTCAGCTTTGCAAAAAATCTCTACCGGTTTGCAGATAAATTCTGCTGGAGATGATGCAGCCGGTTTAGCCCTTTCAGAAAAGCTTAATGCTTCAACAAGAGAGGCTAATCAATCAGTATCCAATTCCAGAATGGAACAAGCTATGCTTAAAGTAGCGGATTCTGATTTGAGTACTATTTCAGATAACAACCAAAGAATTCGTGATCTTGCGGTGAAAGCATCAAACGAAGTTTATGGCGACGATGAAAGACAAATGATTCAACAAGAAGTAACACAACTTCAGCAAGAGAATGACAGAATAGCGCAAAGTTCAAGATTTAGTGATAAGCAACTTCTGGATGGCTCAGCAGAAGGCACTCAGATTATGACAGAACAAAAAGCCCCAACTGAAATTAAAGAAGCTTTTAAAAGTGCTTCAATGGAATCTTTGGGCGTTGATAATGTTGATGTTACATCACCTGCAAAAGCTCGTGAATTGATTGATAAGATTGATAATGCACAAACCACAATCAATCAACGCCGTACAGAACTAGGTTCTGCATCAAAAGCTCTTGACAGTAATATTGAACGTACGCAGGTAAAAGCTGAGAATTTGATGTCAGCTAATTCAACAATTCGTGATACTGATATAGCAAAACAAATCAGTGAGACAGTAAATGCGAAAATTATGATGTCTGCTGCTGTTGCTATGCAATCTCAGGCTAATTCTACAAGTAAGACTGTAATGGGACTTTTGAGAACTTAGTTTGAATAATTAACAAAAAAAATGCCCTTCATTTTTTGGAGGGCATTTTTTTTGTTAGCTTTTTTTAAAATACCATTTTTTGAATTTCGATATCGTTTAATGCTTTTAATTCTTTTTCAAAGTCATTTGCGTCTGAACCGATAAATTCAATCAAAATAACTCCACTTGGAGAGCAAATTCCGTCTGATACTTCATGAAGACCTATTCTTGTTTTGATTGAGCAACCGAATTTTGAAATTATTGCTTGAAAATCAGTCGCATTATCCATTCTGTTTAAAAGTTTTATTCCGAAAATTGTAGACATAATAACCTCCTTTTTTTTAAATAGCTTACTATATTTAAATTCAATATTCAATAGTATTTTTGAGTAAATTTGCAATATCCATTTCGACGACTAATCGTAGAATGCAAATAGGAATATCGGATTTGGTTTTATCTATAAAGGGTTTTAGTTTTACCATATCTTTTTCCGTGGTAACTATTATATTTGCTTCCGAAATTTTTGCTTCATCAATAATTTTTTGTAAATCTTCCTGTGTATATGCATAGTGGTCTTCAAATTCAAGTTTTTTTACAAGAGTATGTTTATAGGCTTCAAGTGATTCGAAGAAAGATTCGGGTTGTGCAATACCTGTGAATGCAAAAACTTTTTGGGAATTGAAAACAGGTGATTTTGTTAAAATATTATGAATGCCTGATGCTGATAGGTGACAGCCAAATACTTCTTTGTCATAAAGCTTTATAATATGTCTTGAGTATGCTCTACAATCTCTAACGGATTCTTCGCTATAAGGAGTTTTATTTACTACTATTATTTTATCTGCGCGCTTGGCTTCTTTTTGCGGTTCGCGTAAAGGACCTGCCGGTAATAGCATTTCATTTCCGAATTTTTTGTGACCGTCAACTAAGAGTATATTCAAATCTCTCTCAAGTCTTCGGTATTGATATCCGTCATCAAGAATAAAAATTTCTGTGCCGAGTTCTTTAATTGCCCATTCAGCGGCTTTTACACGGTCTTTGCAAATTATTACGGCTGCTTTTTTTATGTTTGATGCCAGCCAAAAAGGTTCATCTCCGGATTCTTCTGCCGTTAAAAAAACTTTTTCACCGTCAGAAACCTGATGAATTTCTTTGGAAGATAATTTCCCTCCATAACCCCTGGATAAAACAGCTACTTTTTTCCCTGATTTTACACAAAGTTTGGCAATTTCTGCGGTTATTGGAGTTTTTCCGGTCCCTCCTGTTGTAAGATTACCAATAGAAATAACCGTTGCCTTGACTTTCGTTTTAGGCAGTAATCCTATGTCGTAAAGCAGATTTCTAAAAGTTACTCCCACAGAATAAAAAATTGTACCAAAAGACAAAATGAATTTTAGAAACAGTTGATGAAGTTTCAAATTTTTCGAATAATGAATTTTATTTATAAAATTTTTCATTAGAACATCAATCTAAATAATAAGAATCGTTTATTTAATTTTTCAGAAAATTTTCTTAAATTACAGGTTAATTCAGCTGTATTTGTTAGTGTTGCACGAATATTTTGTTTGTCTTGCGGAGAAATATTCGAAACAGTTCCTAAAGCTTTTTCAAGTGCCGCCAAAGAATTATTAAGGTTTGCGGCCGTCATTCTTATATCAGACTTGAATTTTTCATCTTTTGCAATTTCATTTATTGAGGCAGAAAGTTCGGAAACATTTTTTGAAGTTTCTTTTAAGTATTTAAGAGTTTCCTGGGTTTCTTTATCGGCAAGAAGTGTATTTATTGATTTGCTGGTAGTATCAAGAGATGTTGCAGTATTTGAAATGGTTTTTTTGAATTCTTGATCGCCGACTAAAGAGTTTAAATTTTGTGTTAAAGTTGTAATCTCTTTTGTAAGCTGACAAGAAAGAGCTACTGTTTGCTGAATATCTCCTCTTGTTGCCGTGATAAGTAAATCTGCTTTTGCAACCGCATCAGCCGCCGCAATAGACACATTTTTTATATTGGATAAAGTAACTTGAGTATCATCCAAAACATCTTCTGAAAGCAGAGCATTGATTTTATTATTAATTTCGCTAAATGCTCGTGCGGCTTGTAGTTGTGCCTCTAAAAATTCACTTATTCTTAAAGGTTCTACTACCGTATAGTTTGCATTTGCTGTGTAATATTGAACTATTTCACTGTCAAGAGGCGTTAATACAAGGTCATAATCTTTGTTTATATCCGCTTTTATATCACTTGGAATGATGATACCTGTTTTAGTAATTAGGTACGAAACTTCATATGCAAAAGGCGTTTTAAATTCTTTTTGATGATGTTTTGCCAGAGAGCGAATATCCACAATTTTTATATCAGTTACAGTTCCGATTTCTTGATAATTATTATCTAAAAATGTTAAAACTTTTTTACCTTTTGAAATTTTAGCAGGTGCGTTGTCAAATTTGGAAACATACGCTGTTTTTACCTGAGGAGGTGTTATTTCAATGAATTTTTCTCCTATAATTCCTGATTGTTGAATAGAAATCAAAGAAGCTTGAGGGATTTTTACAGAAGGGTCTGTTATTACTATTTTAACTTCGACAAAATTATCTTTTCCGTCAAAGACAGGAGATAATCCTTCTACTTGTCCGACGCGATACCCCATCATTTGGACAGGAGCGCCGAGTCTTACTCCCGCAACATCATAAAATTTAATTGTAAGTTTTTGTCCTCCCGACATAGAACGACCTTTTAGCCAAGTAATACTTGCTATAAGTATCAATATAGCCACAAGGGTCAAAATACCTACTTTTAATGCTGCGTTTACTTTCATTTATACCTCTTACGTCAATTAAATTTTAATTCAAATTCTAATCAAAAGACAATAGTTTATTTTAATGAGCTTCGGCTGTTGTTTTCATAGGACCTTCTCTTTTTGCATGCACAAATTGATAGCAATAAGGATTTTCCGATACAATAAACTCCTGTGGAGTGCCTTGCCATACTATTTTGCCTTCATAAAGCATAATTACTCTGTCGGCTGTTCTTGTTACGGTTGACATTTGGTGAGTAACTACAATCGAGGCGGTATTTAATTCTTTTTTTAATCTTATAATATAATCCTCTATAACTGTTGAAGAAACAGGGTCTAGGCCTGCTGTCGGTTCATCATAAAGAATAATTTTTGGATTAGTGACAATTGCTCTGGCAAAACTTACCCTTTTTTGCATACCTCCTGAAAGTTCGCTGGGATAAAGATTTTCAATGTTTTGCAACCCGACAAGACGAAGTTTTTCGGAAACAATTCTTTTAATTTGGTCTTCGGTATATTTATGTTTTAGGTCATCTCTTTCATGGAAAGCGAATGATACGTTTTCATATATATTTAAAGAGTCAAAAAGTGCTGAATATTGAAATACCATAGAGAGATTTTCACTGGCAAGGTGAACATGGCCTTCATCCGGTTCAACAAGACCGCTGATTATTTTTAATGCGGTACTTTTTCCTGTTCCGCTAAATCCTACAATAGCAAGCGTTTCACCTTCTTTTACTGAAAAGTTCAAATTATCTATAACAACTTTTTTATCGTATTTTTTTGTGATATTTTCAAATTTAATCATTTTTTTAACTCTCTTTTTAATAGAAAAATATATATGAAATTATAAAATCTGCTATAACAACCATCATAAAAGAATATACAACAGCATTTGTAGTTGAGATTCCTACATCTATTGCGCCTCCTTTTGTCTTAAAGCCTATTGCGGAGCAAACAGTTGAAATAATTGTTCCGAATATTGCCGCTTTAAGTATGCTTACCCACATATCTTTTTCAAAAAGCCCCATCCAAACAGAATCCATATAAGAAGAAAGTCCAATGCCCGCCATTGTTTTTACAGGCAAAAATC
>JAEWLZ010000290.1 GCA_023457295.1 Cyanobacteria bacterium OH_PDB_112 | reverse complement strand
GTACACGGAGTTGTAACTCAAGTTAAAATGAATTAAATTTGAGCCATCGTTAAAGGAGCTTCCGCTATTCTTTGGTTGATTTTTTGACCAATAGTTTCACCTATTTTTTTGATATTTTCATCCATATTTTCAGCGGTTAAAGGTTCTATGTTCAATTTTTTTAAAGATATAAAATCAATCCTGTACACAAGAGTACTTTTTTGTCCTTTAGAAACTTTTGGACCAATAAACTCGAGTTCTGTGTATTTTGTTCCTCCGAGGTCTTCTTGTCCTGAAAATATTTTAAATTGTTTGTTATCAGTACGATCTTTGTAGCAGCTTCTTACAAGACAAATAGTCTCATCTCCTTCTGTCGCAAAAACACACCAATCCGCGTAAGGATCTATATATTCGGTTTTATTTGAAGGCTTTGAAACATCCATAACAAAGAATTTGTCATCATTAATATTTATTTTTGGATTTAATCTTATATCTCGAAAAGTTTCATCAGCTTTGTTTTTAAAGTTTTTTACAATTTTTTTATCAGCGGGGAAAATCGTAAGAGTTTTTTTACCATCCCTTATTTTAAAAGGCAAAATAGACCATGCCGCAAATTTTATATCCGGGTTTTGATTTTCTTGCTGAAAAGCTAAAATAACAGAATCGTTTTCGCTGTCTAGTATTGTTATGGCGCGAGGTTTTGTTCCGTAAGAATCTGTTATGGAATCTTTTGTATCAAGGAATAAAGCTTTTTTGCCGTTTTTATCAACAGAAATTTTTGCAACACCATTATTATCTCTTGTGTTTTCTGCAGTCGGCCATTTTTTGCCGATAACTTTTTCCCAGTCTTCTTGGTCAAAAGGGTCGAACCCCCTTGCTCCGTCGGCGATAATGTCTTTATTTATAGTATCAATATTTTTTTCCTTATCAAGATCTTCTCTTGTTATAAATAAATCTCCCGAATAAGTAGCATTTATTTGAATATGCCCGTTTTTTACTGCGGTTACATTTATATTGTTATTTTTTGATATTGCTGTTAAAACAGCTTTTTCAACTGGAAAATCTGCATTTTCAAAATTATTTAATACTTTTGTTTCAATAATGTCAGCTTCTTCAATAGGGTCAAAAAGAGGTTTTAGCCGTGTTTTTTCATTGACAAATTTTAAAAATTCTTTGCCGTCTTTTGATTGAAAGGCTTCATCGAATTTTTTTGTCCAAATTTTGTTTCTATCCTGATTATTGTTGATTTCTATCATATAATTCCCTTTGAATGCTATATTAGGGAGTCTGCCTTCCCTTATTATAGCAGAATTTTCTAATGGTTTTTTACAGGATAAAAAACATTCTTTTTTTTGAAGTTTTGTTGGATAAATATATTTGATATTTTGAAAATTTAGGGCATTCATATTTTAAATCTTTGTTTTATCAGTACCTGTTTCATAGCCTGAAACCAATAATGCCAAAGGAATTAGCCTGCCGATTTTTTGAGCTATTTTGTTTTCGGGAGCAACGAGTATTGATACAAGACAAATATCATCTAGGTGCGCAGAAAAGTCTCCCAATTGAATAGTTCTTTTTTCTTTTTTGTTAAAAACAACATCATTTATTTCATTTGCGGCAAAATTTCCGGCAACTACTCCTATAGCAAGAGATGTAAGTGTTCCAACGCCTTTAAGAATTCCTTTGGTTTTTTCATTCATTTTTTTAAACAGAATTTTTTCATTTTTGTTGAGTTGTTTTGCTGTTAAGGTTACAAGACCTATTGGAATAAGGATATTTCCCACCATTTGTTGGGATGCTTCCATAAATTTTGATTTGCTGTGCTCTTTGTCAAACAACAAACCTGCTGTTAATCCCCCTAAAATAGAGCCTACTGCCATTTTTATGATTTCTGCTCCCTCATACTTTAGTTTAAAAATGTTTTTGAATATGTCAGAAATTTTTTTTGTTTCAAAAAGCTTTATTTTTTGGCATTTTGCTATGTTCAGCATTGCAAGGGAAACCCCGCCCATGGAAAATAAAAGTGAGGCTGCTTTCAGTCCTGCATTAGGAGTGGAATTGTCGGGTTGATTCACGCCAAAACAAGGATACGCAGAGCCTTTCTCTTTTGCTTGGCAATAAGAGTTCCGTGTATTTACTGGTGTGCTAATATTCACTGACATTTCAAAATACCATTTTTAATAGTTATTTATAATAAGTGCCTCAAGTTCAAAAATTGCTAAGAATTTAAAAAATAACGGCTTTTCTTTACATGTCGCAACATGAGGTCACTTGTTTTAAAACCCAGTTTTTATAATCTTGATAACCACCTGTAGGTTCCAAAAATATTATTTCGGGAAGAGTGTAGGAATGCAAATTTAAAATTTCTTTTTCTACCTTTTCCGCCTTTTCTTTTGATGTTTTTATTATCATTAGAGCTTCATTGTCGTTTTGGATTTCCCCCTCCCATTCATAACAGGAAACAATTTGCGGAACGATATTTACACATGCCGCAAGATGCTTTTCCACAAGGCTTTTTGCGATTTTTTCGGCTTCCTGTAAATTTGGAGTGGTAGATAAAATGATTTTCATAAAAATTTCCTTTTAAGTAGTTTTATTATATTATTTATTAGGATGTTTGAAAAGATAGAGGTTGGATATGAAAAAAATTATACTGGCAATTTTTATTTTAGGAATTATTTTTTCTGGTTTAAATTTTGTGAGTTATGCTCATACGGAAAATACAGAAACCGGCATCAATGCAGATGAGGCTCTTGCAAAACTTAAAGAAGGAAATAATCATTTTAGAAAAATGCACCTTGTACACCCTGATTTAAGCGAGGCAAGATTGCATGCTCTTGAAAAAGGTCAACATCCTTTAGCTGCTATTTTGTGTTGTTCTGATTCCAGAGTTCCTCCCGAAATTATTTTTGATCAGGGATTAGGAGATATTTTTGAAATAAGAAATGCAGGAAACGTCCTTGATGACCAAGTTATAGGCTCTATAGAGTATGCCCTTGTTCATACGGGAACAAAACTTGTTATAGTTATGGGGCACCAAGATTGTGGAGCTATAAAAGCTGCATGCTCAAAAGACCCCGAGGATAAATATATTGAAAGCCTAACTGGCTTTATAAAACCTTCTGTTGAAAAAGCAAAGAAACAGAAAGGGAATTTTTATGATAATGTTGCTAAAAACAATGCAAAAGCTGCCGCAAAAGGTCTTGTTGAAAAAGATTCTGTTATTGCCGATTATGTTAAAAATCATGGTGTAAAAATAATTCCTGCTTATTACAGTCTTCATACAGGACAGGTTGAGTTTTTAAACAATTAATTCTTGTAAAGATGGCATTTTGCACAGTGTTCTGATGAAAAATTTACATAATCGGGATTTGTTGTTTTGCAAATATCCATAACATACGAGCATCTTGATGCAAATTTACATCCTTTGGGTAGATTTTTCGGACTTGGCAAGTCACCCGACAAAAGAATTTTTGAGGTATTATCTTTGCCTATTTTAGGAACTGCATTTAAGAGAGCTTTTGTGTAAGGATGTTTAGGGTTTTCGAAAAGGTTTTTTGTAGGTGCAATTTCTGCCATTTCTCCCAAATACATTACACCTATGCGGTCTGCAATATATTTTACAACGCTTAAATCATGCGAAATAAAAAGATATGTCAAATTAAGTTCCTGTTTTAAATCTTTTAAAAGATTAAGAATTTGTGCCTGAATGCTCACATCCAAAGCACTCACAGGCTCATCAGCAATAATAAATTCCGGCTTTAAAATAATTGCTCTGGCAATACCTATTCTTTGTCTTTGACCTCCTGAAAACTCATGAGGATAGCGATTGAGAGAATCTTTAGAAATCCCCGTCATATCGGCAATTTCTAGAATTCTTTTTTCAATTTCGGCTTTAGGGAGTTTTAGATTTATTTTAAGAGGTTCTGCCAGTATATCTTTGATTTTCATACGCGGATTTAGGCTGGCATAGGGGTTTTGGAAAATAATCTGCATTTTTCTGCGGAGGTTTTGGATAGTTTTTTTGTCTGCTGTTCTTAAATTTGTTCCGTCAAAAATTACATTTCCGTCAGAAATTTTTTCAAGAGCCAAAATGCATCTTGCTGCGGTAGATTTTCCGCAACCCGATTCTCCTACCAAAGCAAAGGTTTCACCTTTTTTTATTTCAAAATTGATACCGTTTAAAGCATAAACGATTTCTTTTTTATTTCCCCAAAAGCCTTTTTTGCTTTCGAATTGCTTTTTTAAGTTTTCAATTTTTATAAAATTATCCATAAAAGTATTATAACGTATTAATCAGGTTTTGTTATAACCATTTGAGGAGTTTTTGTCGTTAAGCTTTTTTAAGGGTTTTCTCCTCTTTTTGGAGGAGATTTGGTTTGAAAGTTAAATCACGTGGAAAACTCACCGATAAAAATAGGGAGCTGAGAAAATGGAATGAAACCCATTTAAGTTTTTTTTAACCCACACATTTGACTGTATTTCCCTTGAGCCTTTTTTAAATTAAAGGCTTTTTTTTTGCGAAATCGGACAAAGGCGACGCACGAAGTGCAAGCCTGAATAGGCGAAGGGCTTGATGAAGTGAAAGATTTTTCGGAAGGAAAATCGTAACGAAATAAAAAGCTCTGAGAAGTCCGTATTTCAAGACAGCGAAATCGGACAAAGGCGACACTGTTTTAAAATATTGGATTAAAAGTATAATAAAAACTTGCAAAAGGAATATTTTTTGAATAAAATTATATCCACAAGCCGAAGTGGCGAAATCGGTAGACGCAGTGGACTCAAAATCCACCGAGCTCAACCCTCGTGCCGGTTCGAGTCCGGCCTTCGGCACCAAAAACCCTCGTGTATACACGGGGGTTTTTTATTGCAAAAAATCTTTTGGCACGTGGGGGAATTACCCACACAAAATAAAATAAATTTTTCTGAAAATAGCAATTAAAGAGAAGTCCCTTTTTGAGGTACGAATAAAGTAGACATATCGACACCTTCAAGTTTAAGCAGTTTTATTTTTTTATCAATTCCTCCAGCATAGCCTGCCAAACTTCCATTTTTACCAACAACTCTATGACAAGGAATAATAATAGCAATCGGGTTATGACCTATTGCTCCGCCAACAGCTTGACTTGATACAGTTGTTTTATTCATTTGTTTTGCTATCTTTTTTGCGATATCACCATAAGTTGTTAGTTCTCCATATGGGATTTTGCATAAAATTTTCCATACAGCCTGCCTAAACTCCCCACCTTCAGGCGCAAGAGGCAAATCAGAAATATCAGGTCTTTGACCTTGAAAATAATTATCTAACCATTTTTTTGCGACTGTAAAAATTGGCAAATCAGATTCTTCTAATAGCCTATCGTTCACAGTAGCAGCAAAATATTTTTGTCCTTCTATCCATAATCCTGTAATATTATTGCCGTCACTTGTAAGCATAATTTGACCTAAAGGAGATGAATAGTATGTTAAATAAAGCATGTCTACTCCTTTTGGTTCAATTTTACAAAGAATTTTATAACTTAACAACCGCGTAGTTATTTTTAAATTTAATCTAATATTTTTTCTATAATAAAAAGCTAATTACATAATCAACATATAAAGCAACAAATTTAAAATCTGTATAAAACAGATTCTTTAAAAATTAGGCAATTTTTTAAAATCAATTGTTTTATATGAAATAAGTTAGTGATTCAAGGAAAAGTCAGTGCATTGCAACTATATAAAAAGCTTTGAAAAGCCAGATATTATTCCTTTAAAAACTTTAAATAAACTTTATGAAAAAACAGCTGATTTTAATAAATCAAAATATTTGCTAAAAATGCCCTCTGATTATTTTGAAAAAAGTAGTGATTCCATAAAGTTAGCCATTGAAAAAAGGACGAAATTTTTTGCCGAAAATATTAAAGATAAAAAAGATGAAGAAGCTTATGTTTTGAATACATATGCTGAAGTTGTTTATAATATAAAAGGTGATTCCCATTCTGTAAAAATTAACAAGTTTCTTCTTGGAAAAAATTATTCCATTCTTCATAATCATCCTAACGGCTCTACGCTATCAGATGCTGATGTAAAAATTTTGGTTCAAGACAATCTGTTTCAAATCTCTGCTGTTGACCCTGCGGGCGGAGAATTTTATATGAGAAAAACAAACTTACACAGAGAAGAAGATAAAGAATTAGCATTAAAAGAGCTGGAAAAAATAAATCAAAAAAGTATCTCAAAACAAACAGAACTTTTTCTGTCAGGTATAGGGCTACGGCAGCAAATGGAAGAAATGAATCAATATATGAAAGATATTTGGACCAAATTTGCGGATGATTATGGTTATGAATATCATCACAAACAAGGAGATTTATCACTTATTAATTTTGAAGAAGATTTTGCAAGAAGTATGAAAGATTTATTCAAAGATTTATCAATCAAGAAAAATAACAAAAATATTTTCGATAAGTATGGCGTTTTAAATTTTCATTTTTCTAAATCAAATTTGTTTCCTGACATTCAAAAAAATTATAAAAAGACAGGATAAATAGTACATAATAAATAATTAAGGTGAATAATATTTTTGAAGCATCAATTATGTTATAATTAAAAAAAATCTAATATTTAGGAATTTTTAAAAATGCTTAATATACAAATTACAAAACCTTCAGAACAGGAAATAGAAGATTTAGACCTTGATACCTGGGGAAGATGGGCAAAAGATGTCTCAAAATTTGAGTGGGATTATACGGCAAAAGAAACCTGTTATATTTTCGAAGGAGAAGTAACAGTGGAAACAGAATGGGAAACGGTTTCTTTTAAAGCAGGTGATCTTGTAGTTTTCCCTGAAGGTTTAAAATGTATTTGGAATATAAAAAAACCCGTTGTAAAAGCTTATAGGTTTGATTAAAAATTTTATGCTCCGGCAAGAGAAACGCTTGTAACTCCTGCATTGCGAGCTGCGTCCATAACTTTTACAACTGCTCCGTGTGTAGAATTTTCTTGTGCCTGAATCAGAACACCGTCTTTGTATTCTGCGGATTTTGATTTAATATATTCGCTCAAATTTTCAGCAGGAATGGAGTCTTCTCCTGCTTGATAAGTTCCTGCGTCTGTTACCGTTATTTCCAATATTTTAGAATCTTTCGGTACATCTTGAGTTTCAACATTTGAAGGAACAGTTAAATTTAATCCCTGTTGGTCAAGCAAAGGAGCTACAACCATCATAATGATAAGCAATACCAGAAAAATGTCCGTTAATGGAGTTATATTTATTTCATTGAAAGCATCACGTTTTTTAAATTTCATTTTTTAGTCCTCAAATGTGAAATTATCACGTTTGTATTGTGTTGTAAC
>JAEWLZ010000289.1 GCA_023457295.1 Cyanobacteria bacterium OH_PDB_112 | reverse complement strand
TAGTTATTCATTCAAGAGATGCTTTTGACGATTTGTATGAAATTTTAAAAACAAAAAACTTAAGAGGAGTGATTCATTGTTTTTCTGGGGATGTAAAAGAACTAGAAAGGTTTCTAAAGCTAGGATATTATATCGGTTTTAATGGAATAATTTTTAAAGCTGATTTAGATGAGGTAATTAAAAAAACACCAAACGATAAAATTTTACTTGAAACTGATTGCCCTTTTTTAACCCCTCCTGATTTTTATGAAAAAAGAAACAATCCTTTAAGTCTTAAGATAATAAAAGAGAAGATTTGTAAAATTAAAGGAGAAGATATTACAGATCAGATTTATAACAATAGTTTAAAATTATTTAATATATGAGTATTTTAATTAAGAATGTAATTTTTAACAATCAAAAAAAAGATATTTTAATTGAAGAAAATTTAATCAGTAAGATAGAAGATGAAATAAATGTTTCTGCTGATGAGGTGGTAGATTATAAAGGGGAAAAAGCAATCTTGCCAGGATTTATTAATTGCCACACTCACGCAGCAATGACTCTTTTAAAAGGTTACGCGGATGACTTTCCACTCAATGAATGGCTTTTTGATAAGATCTTTCCTGCGGAAGCGAAAATAGATAACGAGGATATTTATTTAGGAACAAAACTAGCTTTGATTGAAATGATAAAATCAGGAACAACTCTTTTAAATGAAATGTATTTGTTTAGAGGCTACGAAGGAACTATTAGAGCTATAAATGAAATGGGGTTAAGGGCTGTTTATGGAATTTGTTTAGACGATTCTAATTTTGAAAAAGTAAAAGAATTTGTGCTTCCTTTAAAAACAGATTTAATTGATTTTGCAATCGCGCCACACGCTATTTATACGGCTTCAGAAAAAACTTTGAAATGGGCTAAAGATTTTTCAGACAAAAATGATCTTTTAATTCATATGCATTTATCAGAAACTTTAAATGAAGTTGAAGAATGTATTGATAAATTTGGAAAACGTCCAGTTGAATATTTAAATGATTTAGGATTTTTAAATGATAAATGTGTTTTCGCTCATTCTATTTGGTTTAATAATAGGGAACTAGATATATTACAAGAAAAAGGATGTTCTTTAGTTTATAATCCTTGTTCTAATATGAAATTATCTTCTGGTGTTTTTAGATTTGAAGAAATTAAAAAAAGAGGAATTAATATTTGTTTAGGAACTGATGGTTCTGCTTCTAATAATAGTTTAGATATGTTTGAAGAAATGAAAATTGGGGCCTTGCTTCAAAAATCAAATGATATTGATCCAACTTCTTGTTCTGCTTTAGATATCTATACTTCAGCAACAGAAAATGGAGGAATAGCACTTAGAAAAAAAACAGGAAAAGTTGAAGTTGGATACTTAGCGGATTTAATTTTTATTGATCTACAAAAAACATATTTTACCCCTTCCTTTAATTTTATCTCAGATTTAGTTTATTCAGCAAAAAGTGATTGCGTTTCAGACGTTATGTGTAATGGAAAATTTATTATGAGAGATAGATTAATTCCTTCTGAAAAAGAAGTTTTAAAGCAAGTTAAAGACCTTTCAATTAAGTTTACTTAAACGTTCTTTTTTGCTATGTTTAATGTATGAAATACGAACCTAAAAATTTTGAAACAAAGTGGCAAAAAAGATGGGAAGAAGATCAAGTTTTTAATACTTTGAAAAACTTGGATAAACCTAAATGCTACATCTTGGATATGTTTCCTTATCCTTCTGGAGCGGGTCTTCATGTAGGTCATTTTAAAGGTTACGTAGCAACAGATATTCTATCAAGATTAAGAAGAATGCAGGGTTATAGTGTTATACATCCAATGGGTTGGGACGCTTTTGGTCTTCCAGCAGAGAATTATGCGATAAAAACAAAAACTCATCCAAAAGATATTACAAAGGAAAATATTAAAAATATTAAACGTCAAATGCAAGAGGCTGGATTGTCTTATGACTGGTCTTTAGAAATAGATACTACCGATCCAGATTATTTTAAATGGACTCAATGGATATTTTTAAAAATGTTTGAAAAGGGACTAGCTTATGAGGCAAATATGCCGATTAACTTTTGTCCTTCTTGTAAAACTGGTTTAGCTAATGAAGAAGTAGTTAATGGAGGATGTGAAAGATGCGGAACACCAGTTGAACAAAGAAATGTAAGACAATGGGTTTTAAAGATAACGGCTTATGCGGATAGATTACTTGAAGATTTAGATTCTTTAGATTGGCCAGAAAAAATTAAAGAGATGCAAAGAAATTGGATTGGAAAATCTAGTGGTGCAGAAATTGTTTTTAAAATAGGAGAAGAAGAAGTTAAAGTTTATACAACAAGAGCGGTTACTCTATTTGGATGTACTTATATTGTCCTTGCTCCAGAACATCAATTAGTAGAAAAACTTAAAACAAAAATTTCTAATAAAGAAGCTCTTGAAGATTATCTTAATAAAACAAAATTAAAAACAGAAAGAGAAAGAATTTCAGAAGTGAAAAACAAAACAGGGGTTGAGCTTTTAGGTATTAAAGCAATTAATCCAATAAATCAAAAAGAGGTTTCTGTTTTTGTAGCTGATTATGTCTTAGCACATTATGGAACGGGAGCAGTAATGGCGGTTCCTGCACACGACGAGAGAGATTATGATTTTGCAAAAAAATTTAATTTAAAAATGATCGAAGTTGTTTTAGGAGGAGACATTTCAAAAGAGGCTTATACAAATGAAGGCGTTTTGATTAATTCAGACAATTTTAATGGATTAAAATCAGAAGAGGCT
>JAEWLZ010000288.1 GCA_023457295.1 Cyanobacteria bacterium OH_PDB_112 | reverse complement strand
GGATGGAACGCTGGTGCACAATGTGGCGACGGTTACTCAGGAAAATGGCCAGACACCGCCGAACCCGCCGACGGACGATGCGGATACGATCATCAATAGCCCTCTGGTGACGGTTACCAAGAGCACGCAAAAGGCCGAAGTCAGGGCAGGAGAAGCCATCAGCTACACCATCACCGCGACCAACCAGGGGGCAGGAACCGCTATGGCTGTGCAGATCACGGAAACGCTGCCAAGCAACGCCACCTACCTGAGCCACAGCACCGTCACCGGAACGTACACCCCTGCGACCCGCATCTGGAGTGTTGGCGACATGGCACCGGGCAGCAGCGCTACGCTCATACTCACGCTGACTGTGGCGCCGACCGTGGCGGATGGCGCTACGGTGCGCAATGTGGTGAGCGTGACCAGTGAGAATAGGAATCCGCCCACGCATCCCTCTACCGACGACGCGGAAACGCCCGTGCATAACCCGCAGCTATCCATCACCAAAACTACCGCGCAGCAGCAGGTGCGTGCCGGGGAAGATATCGCCTACACGATCACCGTGCGCAACACCGGGCTTGGCAATGCAAAGGCTGTCAGGGTAACGGAGCAATTGCCCGCCAACGTGACATATCGCAGCGCTACAACGGCTACAGGCACCTACAACGCAACCACTGGCATTTGGGACGTGGGCGACCTGGCGGCAGGCGGAAGCGCGGTGCTCGCTTTGGTGCTCAATACTTCGGCTTCTGCCGCTAACGGGGACAGGGTGGTCAACACGGCGACCATTTCGCAGGAGAATGGCACGCCGCTGGTCACACCCCCGACGGCTACCGTGGAAACGCCTGTGGGGAACCCGTCGTTGTCAATCACGAAATCCACCACACAAACGCAGGTGCGTGCCGGGGAAGACACGATCTTCACCATCACGGTGCGCAACAGCGGCCTTGGCATCGCCCGGAATGTGAAAGTGGCTGAGCAGATACCCGCAAATGCTGCGTTCAAAAATGCCGGATCTGCGATCGGAACGTATGACTTTGTTCATCACATCTGGAATGTGGGGGATCTCGGGGCGGGGCAAAGCGCCACGCTCACGGTGATCCTCACGGCGCTTGCGGATGCGGCAGATGGAAGCATCATCCACAACGTCGCAACGTTGACGCACGAGAACGGCGCGCCGCTACCCAGCCCTCTGGTGGCGACCGCGGATGTGCCTGTGAAAACCCCCGTGCTGGCCGTCACAAAAGTGACTGCACAGGCGGAGATTCGACCGGGCGGAGAGATCACCTACACAGTGACGGTGGCCAATAGCGGCAGCGCGCCGGCAAAGAACGTGAAGGTGGCGGAGACGCTGCCCACCAACGCGGCCTTCAAGAGCGCGACGCCCGGAACAGGCAGCTATGATGCCACTTCCGGGGTTTGGAGCATTGGGGATATTAACCCGGGCGCCAGCGCGACCATGACGCTTGTGGTGACAGTTTCCAATGCTGCGGCGAACAGTGATCTGGTGACAAACCGGGTGGCCGTGGCCGAAGAAAACGGCAAGGCACCGCCGCATCCGCTCACAGCCTCCGCGCAGACCACGGTGAAGGCGCCGGTGCTCAGCATCGTGAAGGCCACCACTCAAGCGCAGGTGCGCGCCGGGGACGACGTTACCTATACCCTGCGTGTCAGCAATACCGGGCTTGCCGTTGCCAGGGGCGTGAAGGTAAGCGAAGCCCTGCCGCTAAACGCAAACTACAAGAGCGCAACTGTGCAACAGGGGACATACAACGCGACCACCCACGTGTGGAGCGTTGGCGATATTGCGATCGGCGGCAACGCGACCATGACGCTGGTAGTGACCGCCGCACCGACGGTGTTGGATGGGGATACGATCACCAACATCGCAACCGTCGCGGAAGAAAACGGCATTGCGCTGAACCCCCCGCCGCGTAGCACCGTGAATACGCCGGTTCAGATGCCGAACCTCTCGGTCACGAAAACCGCGTCGGTGTCAGCCGCTCAGCCAAAGATGGAGATCACGTACACCATCCGTGTGAGCAATGCAGGCCTGGGCATTGCCAAAAACGTGGTGCTCTCAGAGGCGCTGCCCGAAAACGTGACCTTCAAAAGCGCGACGCCGCAGCAAGGCACCTACAACGCAACCAGCCAAACGTGGAACGTGGGCGACATCGCCGCGGGCCGCAATGCGACGCTTCTGCTGACCGTCACGGTGAAAAGCAGCGCCAAGGATGGCGATGCGGTGACCAACATGGTTACCATTACGCAGGAAAACGGCAAAGCACCCAACCCGCCACTCACGGCGACCGTTACGGTGCCGATTCGCGTGGATGGCAGCCTGATCATCACCAAGACGCTGCTCAACGACAAGGGTGTACTGCTGACCGGGGCGCGCTCGTTCGTCATTCAGGTGACCGGCCCCAGCTATCCCCAAGGGACGCTGCTGGAGCTGACCAACACCTCACCCCTTACGCTCACGGGGCTGCTCTACGGCCAATATCAGGTGCAAGAGCTCAACGCAGGCAGCTACACGGTCACCATTACCGGGCCAGTGACGCTCACCGCGAATGCTACGCAGGCGACAATTACGGTCGCCAACCGAGAAAAGGGTTCCTCCACGCTACCGGTGCCCGGGGAAAACAATGATTGGTTGCCCCTCGCCGGAGGCGGGTTGGTGGCGGCCGGACTGCTATTTTTGCTGGTGGCGCGCCTGCGCCGCAAGCGGGATACGGATGACTGACCAAAGTGACGGGTCAGCCCCCAGGGATGGGCTGACCCGCGGGGAAGAGGAGTACAGCGATGCGCAAGCCAAAGAACACGCAGCACCGGTCGCGGTGGCTCATCTGGGTCGGGGTGGTTTTGCTGCTGTGTGGAACCTGTATGGCCACGCTGCCTTTGGTGCTGGAGTGGTATTTTCAAACGCAAGCCACACGAACCGCGGCAGCGGTGGAAGCCTTTGTTTCCGTTCCGCAGAAGGAAGCCTTTCGACCGGCGCGGTATGACC
>JAEWLZ010000287.1 GCA_023457295.1 Cyanobacteria bacterium OH_PDB_112 | reverse complement strand
ACCCAAATCAATAGCGTCTATAATTTGTTCATAGGGAGGATATCTAAAAGGCAAATTTGAGTAAGAAGCAAGACAAAAAGCACATTTTTGCGGACATCCGCGTGCAATTTCTATAAGACAATTGTTTGAAAATATAGTATCAGCAGTTACAATCGGTGATGAAGTGCAAGACAAATTATTTATAGTGAATTTTTTGACTTTTTCATCAGGTGAAATATTTTTTATAGAAAAATTTTGATTATATTCAACACTATATTTTGAAGGTACGTAAATCCCTTCAATTTGGCTTAATTTTTTTAAAATTTCGTATTTAGAAAGATTTTTATTTTCATACATTATATCAATTATTTGGTTTGAATTTTCCCCGTCACCAATAATTATAAAATCGAAAAATTCAGCGAAAGGCTCAGGATTAGCACTCATAACAGGGCCACCGGCAAAGATTAAAGGAAAACTTTCATTTCTATCTTGTGAATAAAGTGGGATTTGGTATTTTTCAAGCATTTTAAAAATATTTATAAAATCAAATTCGAACGAAAAAGAAAACCCGATCAATTTTACATCTTTAATATTATGTGATGTTTTTTCGGTATCAAAAAATAATCTTTCAGGATTCGCTTTCGGATTTGTATCAAAAAACTTAAACATAGAAAGATAACCTAAAGCTGACATTCCAATATTATAATTAGCCGCAAAAGCCATCCAAAGCTTAATACTGTCAGGCATTTTTTTAACTGGATTATATAAATATGTTTCTTTGACTGTTTTATTCATTAGTTTTTTTATTGATTACCTTTAAATAGAATTCTTGAAATATGACGTAAAGAGTAGCTGCAATCGCAGGAGAAAGTATAACACCTGCGACTCCGAGAGTTTGTGCGGCAACTAGAATCGCCAAAATTATAACTATCGGATGCAAATCTAAAAGTTTCCCAAAAAGAGCAGGCTTTAAGAAATGATTTGTTGACCATTGTGCAAACATATAAATAAAGAAAGTTATTATTACAGCTTTAAGACCTAACGGAGCAGCGACAAGAATACCCATCATCAATGCTACAAAAGGTCCTGCAATAGGAACTATATCCAACAAACCTGCGATAAGCCCTAAAAGTGCCGCGAATTTTATTTTAAACAAAAATAATCCGACACCTGTTAAAATTCCTACGACCAACATTATAAAAGCTTGTCCGATTACATAACCGCCGACCTTATAAGAAATCGCCCTGCCCATCAAATGAATTTTTTCTCTAATTTCTTCAGGGAAAAAACTCAAAATACCTTCTTTTAAAATAGGTTTATCCAAAAGCATATACAGAACAATAATCGCCACGGTAAGAGCAATAGTTGCACCTTCTATAATATCTTTTGTAAGGTTTATAGACTGATTTAAAATCTCTGTTCCGAATTTTTCAACCGTATGAGAAAGCGTATTGAAGTTAAAAACAAGATTCAATGCAGGGATATCAAGTTTTGTAATATATAAAACAGTACTTTTTGCAAAACTCAAATATATAGGTAAATTTCTTAAAAAAGCCGCCGTTTCTTCAATAGCTATCAAAATTAAAGGAATAGCTATCAAAATAAGTGTAACAAGCCCCATAATATAAATTATTGCAATAGCAAGCCACCTGGGCATTACTTTTGACATCTTGTCCACAAGAGGGTTCAAAGCACAAGATATAACATATGAACCAAAAAACAAAAGCGAAATTTCTTTAAAAACATATATAAGAAAAACAACTACTGCCATCATTACCAAAAACAATATGAATTTTGAATGTTTTTGCGAATTTTTGTCCATTTTATATCCTTTTTTGTTTGTAATAAAATTATATTATTAATATTTCTAATAGTAAATAACCATAAGGAGTCTTTTAAATGTCAGTCAATCAAAAAATCTTTCCGAAAACATTTTCTACAGATGAATTTGGAGTTGTTAAATTGGGTGGATGCAGCCTTTTGGATTTGGCTAAAAAATACGGAACTCCTCTTTATGTTTACGATGAAGAAACTATTCGAGATATTTGTAAAGATTATAAAAATGCTTTTGCTTCATATCCTGACGTTCAACCTATGTTCGCTTCAAAAGCATTTATGGTAAAAGCTATAGCATCTATAATGCAATCTGAAGGTTTTGGGCTTGATGTTGTGTCAGGAGGAGAGATTTATACTGCTTATAAAGCAGGCTTTGATATGTCAAAGGCTCTTTTTAACGGCAACAACAAATCCGCTCAAGAATTAGAACTGGCAATAGAAGTCGGAGTAGGAAGATTTTCTGTGGATAATTTTTATGAAATCGAGCTTTTGGGTGAACTTTCTGAAAAACACGGCAAAAATTTGGATATTTTGCTCCGTATCACACCTGGAATTGAGTGCCACACGCATGAATATATTCAAACAGGACACCTTGACAGTAAATTCGGCTTTGACTTAACACAAATTGATGCCGCTTTGGAGTTAATTTTAAATAAATTCCCTAAACTCTCTGTCAAAGGGCTTCATGCACATTTGGGCTCTCAAATTTTTGAAACACAGGTCTATTATGATGCGGCACAAGTCGCAATGGAACAATTTGACCATATTCGTAAAAAATTCGGTATAACTTTGACAGAACTTAATATAGGCGGCGGTCTTGGAATTACTTACACGCAAGAAGATAACCCTCCTTCTGTTGAAGAAATCGCAAAGGTAATTATAGGCTCTATAAATAATGCGGCAGAAAAATATAATCACCCGCTGCCCAAACTTTATCTTGAACCCGGAAGAAGTATTGTCGGAACAGCAGGAGTAGCGCTTTATAAAGCGGGAAGCTATAAGCAAGTCCCAAAAGGTCGTAAATATATAGCTCTTGATGGCGGTATGGCTGACAATCCTCGCCCTGCTATGTATCAAGCAAAATATACAGCTATTGTTGTAAATAAAATGAACGAAACTATTAAAGAAAAAGTCACTCTTGCAGGTCGTTTTTGTGAATCCGGAGATATATTAATTTCAGATATAGAATTGCCAAAAATTGAAGCAGGGGATATAATTTGTATTCCAAATTGCGGCGCATACGGTTATTCTATGTCAAGTAACTACAACAGGGTACTAAAGCCTGCAATAGTACTTGTAAATTCCGGACAATCTGATATTATTATAAGAAGGGAAACATACGAGGATTTGGTTGCTCATGATGAGCTTCCCCAAAGGCTTCTATAAGGACGAAAAGGACTTGTCAATTGTTAGAGACCGTCAGTCAATTCTTTACATCTCAATTTAGTTGGACTATTAAAGAATTCAGCTTAAAAGCGTTTTTTGAAATAGCTTTAATTTTGATATTTTTATATGCTGTTTATTCTGCTTATATTCGAGGAACTCAATCTGAAAGACTTTTAAAAGGAATCGGGATGCTTTTAGGGGCTTTGGTTTTGAGCAAACTCCTCATTATGCTTGATTTTCAAATTATAGGTAAATTCTTAGAAACGCTTGTAAGCATTATGATTTTTGGTCTTGTCGTAATATTTCAACCTGAGCTAAGAAGATTTTTGGGTTACTTAGGACAACCCGGAATATTCAGTAAAAATATTTTTCAAATAGAACATAATAATGAACAGGTAAAATCAAATATACCAAAAGAAATAACCGAAGCCGTAAAACATCTCAGCAAAACCCGCACAGGAGCTTTAATGGTTTTGCAAAATATACAAGAAAATAACACTATGTTCGATGTCGGAACACGAATTAACGGTGAAGTTTCTCATGAACTTCTTTTGACCATATTTCACCCTAATACCGCTCTACATGACGGTGCAGTTGTGATTTCTAATGGCAAAATTGTTTCTGCGGGAGTTCTTTTACCTTTAACAGAAGACCCAAAATTAAGCTGGCGTTATGGGACAAGACACAGAGCCGCCATAGGGATGTCAGAAGTTTCAGATTATCTTTGCATTGTAGTATCGGAAGAAACAGGAAATATTTCAATAGCCTATAAAGGGCAGCTTATTACCTGTACAGACATTCAAGAATTTCGAGTGCGTATTCAGGATTATTTAGGCATAAATGAATCCTCTGAAGAAATAAAAAATAAAACTATCGAACAAAAAAAATTCAGTTTTGAAAAATTATTTACAAAAGAAGAAGACAAAAAAGTTTAAATTGTTTTATGAGAAATATTTAAACGAACTTTGTGCATTTTGGTCAAGAATTTTCTTCACAGATTCTCGCTCAGAGCTTATAGCTTTGTATTCAACCTCTATTGAAGTCTGTTCTAGCTGAAGTTTTTTGTCTTGAGCATTTATTTCTTCTACTGTTTTGTCATATTTATTTTCAGCTGCTACGTCATCACCTTTGTAGAGTTCGTCATTTAGTTCGGGAACACTACGCCAGTCAACGATTTCATATTCGTTACTTTCAAGCTCAAGAGGATCTTGTGTGAATTCATCAGCTTCTCTGACAAGAGAATATCTGCCCGAACGGAGTCTTTCTTCAATCGTTGCAGCACCTTGAGTATTTGTTCCTCTTAGTTCAGGTAAATCTCCTGATAAATCCCAAATGCTTGAATTCCATGAATCTTGAGGACGAGCAGAAGATGTATTTTCGTTAACAGCAGAACTTAGTGGAGTATCTCCGGGACTGATACTTTTATAGAAATTGTCTGCTCCTACTGTTCCTGCAGCGACACAATTCCCTGTAAATCCTGCCGCAATAAAAGTGCCATAAGTTGAATTACCTGTTGAATAAGAAGTTTGTATGGAAGAACCTGCTCGGTTTTCACCGGTGAATCCTCCAATACAAGAACCAAGCCCTGAAGTAATATTTCCTGTTGAATAACAATCATCAACAGTGGCGCCACTACCGATAAGACCTGCAAACCCACCTATACAATAACTAGAATCACCGGCTATAATATCGCCTGTTGAATAACTTGTTGATACTGTACCGGTAACAAAATTTCCAATAAGCCCACCTATATGCGCTGGGCTAGTTCCTCCTGTTATATCAGTTGTGGCATAAGAATTGGTTAATTGCCCTCCGTTTAAACATCCTACAAGCCCTCCTACTGTATCATAATCATTAGCCAGATTAATAGTAGATTCTGTCGCTGCTACATTATCAATATTTCCTGTATTTATTCCTACCAATATACCCATATAATTATCAACTATTGTTGAGTTAGAGCTTGTTGTTATATTAGCACCAGAAATCTCAAGATTTTTTATTGAACCACTATTTTGAGCGAAAATGCCAACTC
>JAEWLZ010000286.1 GCA_023457295.1 Cyanobacteria bacterium OH_PDB_112 | reverse complement strand
AATATAAGGGTCTTTGAATCCTGCCTCTTTCTGCATTTCCATAATATCCCATCCGAAATTATAAAATGCCAGCGATCCTTCTTTCAACATAGGGTTGCCATGAATTTCTTTTTCCATCAAGTATATCAATTCGCCATTTTCTATTTTAGCCCTTACAACGGTTTCATCTTTTTCAGGAAAAAACGGAATAGTAAACATTAAATAACCACCGGGCCTTAGAACCCTAAAAGCTTCTTGAAGCGTTTTGTTTATATCAGGAACGTGTTCATAAACATCGTTAGATATAACCAAATCTAAAGATTCATCTGCAAAACTAAGATTTAGGGCATCTTCATGTCGAATTTTATCTACAATTGTTCCCGGAGCTAATTTATCATCAATAAATTCACTCCCAATAACAGTATTTTCTTCTCCATACCATTCTTGCAATAAATCATGGAAAAGTGTTACTTGTTCATAGCAATAAATTTTTAATCCTTTTCTGTTTTTTGCAAATTTTTGGATGACAAAAAACATTGCTCGATTTCTGCTAGTACTTTGGCATTCAGGACAAAAAAGTCTTTCTCTAAAAATAACATCAGGGGTATTTGGTATAATAAAATCGTACTTAAAATCAACATTTTTGTCGCAATAAATACAAAATCCTTTGTAAGTATCATTTAGAAAATTCTTTTCAAATGATACATGAAAATTTTTAAATTTTGCTTTAAAAAATACAGGCGGTTCAGTTAATTTTTTTTCTTGTAATTTTTTATTCAGTTTTTTGCACAAATTATAAATATTTAAATTTTTTTCATAATAATCCAAATATTCTTGCTTATTCCTTATTTTAGAATGTTTAACATTATATACATTCAACTTTTGCGCAATTTTTTTTCTTAATTGAAAAGATATTTTTTTAAAACTTTTTAATAAAGGCATTTAATTTCCCTTAATGCAATAATTTATTAATATAATTATATTATCCCGCAAATCTTTAAGTAGCAAGTTTATTAATACGAAATATGCTCATTTGTTTAAAGTATTTAAAAAGGTCAAAAATCTGTAATACTTATAATACAGCAGATAATTTTGAGGAAAACCGATGTCAAAATATGATACAGTTGATTTCTATTTCAGCGAAAATCAAACCCGAAAAATAGATCATATAAAAGCTGAATTAATATTTGGCGACTTAAATAGACCCATTCCTAAATACACAATAGTAATAGCAACTTATAGAAGATACGATTTATTAGAAAAATCTCTTATAAGCGTATTGAAACAAAAAAAAATTAAAGATTATGAAATAATCGTAGCTGAACATGGACAAGAAAATGATGATATAGAAAAAATGCTCAAAAAATATCAAAAGCATAAAAATTTATTCTACTATAAATTAAGCGAATGGATTCATTACGGGGTTTGGAATAAAAGTCTTGATTTAGTAAGGTCAAAATGGTTTACAATTTTATGTGATGATGATTTACTTAGTGACAATTATCTTTATGCTGTTGATAATATCTTAAAAAATTATCCAGAAGCAGAAGCTGTATCAGCAAGCTTCGATGCATTTTTTTCCGAAACAAAATTATCATTAACAAAAAAAATACAATCTTTAATTAATCATTTTAAAAATATTTTTCATAAAAAAAATTACTATATAGGGAAATATTGTATTGATAATTACCTGACAAGAAATGGTACTTATTCACAACACACAATAATGTATAAAAAAGATAATATATATAACCTTGGCGGCTGGGATATTAAATACTTTGCCGCAAGCGACATGATCATAAATGCGAATTATATATTGAAATACAATATGTTTTATACTACTGAGATTTTAGGCAGTAAAAGGGAAGGACAAGGCAATTACTCAAATCAAAAATTTATAAAAACAGATTCAATTTCATTAACTTATTCTTTTTTCAAGAGTTTGAAATCAAAATTAAAATATCTTAAATTCGATGATAACTATATAAAGTTATGTATTGCTAACATAACTTTAAGAGATGGCAAATTAAGATATGAAGATTTAGAAGAATGTAATTTAGATATTCCTAAAGAATATTTCACAGAAGAATATCTTTTTCAATTTAGACAAAGCAAGGAAGAATATTTAAAACAATTAAATGAATATGAACCGGCTATTTCCAAATATCATTACGACTTAATGGAAAATTTTAATCTTATAAAAGAAAAATGTGATATTGGGATTAATTTTAATATGGATTTGGCTAATTTAATAAAAGATCCTAAGAATAAAAAAAGAATATTTAAAATGCCTAAAAAATATGCCAATAAAAAAATATTACTTTATGGTGCGGGGATTTTTGCCGATATGATATTTCAAACTTATGATTTATCCGAATTAAATATTATTGCTGTGGCAGATTTGGAATATCAATACAAAAAAGAGTTCAGGGGTATTAAAGTAATTTCGCCTGAAGAAATTAAAAAATACAATTTTGATACATTATTAATTGCTGTATCTAAGCCTTCCATAGTTAAAGATTACTTAAGCAATATTTTGTTTAAAGACAAAAAGATTAAATTTAAAATTGACTCATTAATTAAGTAGTCAGTTACTATAATTCTCAAATTAATTAGGTCAATTTCATAATATTTTGGGTTCGGGAATTGCAACAATAAATTTGCATCCCCATTCTCTTACATAACTAAGCTGTTCTATTATTTCATCTTTTATATTCCATGGAGTTATAAAAATATAGTCAGGCTTTGTTTTTTTTATCTCATCCGGAGATGTTACATATATATGTGATCCGGGCAAATACATATTTTGTTTGTGCGGGTTCATATCAACAGAATAATCAATAAAATCAGTACTTATACCGCAATAATTAAATAAAGTATTTCCTTTGGCGGAAGCCCCATATGCTACAATCGATTTACCTTGATTTTTTATATCAATTATAAGCTTTAGTACCTCTCTTTTTGTTTTTTTTACTTGCTCAAAATATTTCTGATAAATTTCAATCTTATCTAATTCGGCATTGATTTCTTTATTTAGCAAATCAGCAACATTTGATGAAGTAACTTTATCGGAATTTTTATGACAAATATAAAGTCGTAAAGAACCTCCATGCGTGTCGAGTTCTTCAACATCATATATTCTTAATTCATTATTTTTGAAGAGTTTTTCGGCAAAAATCAAGGATATATAAGAATAATGCTCATGATAAATTGTATCAAACTGGTTTTTATTAATAAGATTTAAAATATGAGGAAATTCAAGTGTTGCAGTACCATCAGCTTTTAAGACATTTTTTATTCCTGACACAAAATCATTTAAATCAGGAACATGGGCTAATACATTGTTTGCTATAATCAAATCTGCTTTAGGAAGTTTTTTGGATAAATCAAAAGTAAAAAAATCAATAATAGTCTTAATATTTTTTGCAATAGCAACATCGGCAACACTTTTACAAGGCTCAATACCAAGAACAGGGACTTTATTTTTTTGAAAATACTGCAACAAATATCCATCATTACTAGCTAACTCAATTACTTGAGAATTTGTATCAAGATTTAATTTTTTTGATATTTCATCAACATAATTGCTGCAATGCTTAAGCCAGGAACTTGAAAAAGAACTGAAGTAAGCATAATCTTCTGTAAAAATTTCTTGAGACGTCTTAAAATCAAGGGTTTGAACCAACTTACAATTTTCACATATATAAGTTATTAAAGGATATGTATTTTCTTCTCTATGTAAATTTTCAGGTTTTATATAATTATTTACAATTGGGGCCATATTTAAATCGACAAATACGGTTTTTAATTCATTTTTACAAAATCTACAATATTTCATTTTAGCCTTTTTATTGAAAACTACCCAAAATATCAATACATAAAAATATTAGCACGGTTTCAAAAAATTGGTATAAAATTTAACAAATTAAATCTGCTGAAGAAAATGGATAAAATCACTTAAATTAAAATTTTAAAGATTTTTATTCAAATTTAAAACTATTTGCTATATACCAATCAAGACTATACTTATTACATTTTTTGCATATTGCCATAGATTTTTGTCTTTTATATATCATTTTTTTATCCATAGTTAGAATATCTCCCAAATGATATTCCTTCATATCCGAGTGAATCCCGCAACAACCTACAAGTTGTCCTTCTTCTCCTATTGTTAAAACTTTAAACAGTGAACAAACATATTTATCAGGTTCTGGAGCAAATTTTTTTATTATATTTTTTTCTCTTTCAAAATCAATGTCACAAGAAGCTTGCACTATATCATAATATTCCAATTCATCAGGATTTTGCCCTTCCAACAAAGAAATTAAAGAATCTAAATCCGCAAGCGAAGCATAATAATTTTCAGAAACAGAATAAATTTCCCTATCATTAAAATATTTTTTAGCATAATCAAATTCATCTTTATTGAATTTATATTTTAACCAATTAATATTTACTTTAATTCCAGGATTATATTCTTTTTTTTCTTGCAAAAATTTATCAAAATTATAAAGAACTTTTTCTAAATCTGCTTTATAAATTCTTTTATATTGTTCTTTATCAAAGCTACACAGAGAAAAAATTACTTGATAAATATGTTTGTAATTTTCTTTTAAAATATTAGGGGATTTTATAAAATTTGAACTTATTACAGCCTTTAAATTGTATTTTCCGAGAATAGCTAAAATTTCATTAATTTGAGGATGAATAAACGGTTCTCCCCAATTATAAATTGCCAATGTATTAATCTTTTTATTCAAAACTTTAATTTTAATAAGATGTTTTATTATTTCTTCAAATTTTTCAGGAGACATAAATTTTGTTTTAGGATTATGTCTGCCAACCCCTGTTGGACAATAAGAACATCTTGCATTACAACAACTCGATATCTCTAGATAAACAGCATCTCTATCATATCTGTCATCTCTAAATTTATCTTTTAGTTTATCTATCCAACTTACAGAATCAACAAAAACAGGTTCATATTTAATTTTAGTCCCTTTTAATAGCACTTCTTTAAAAAACTTTTCTATTACATCATAGTTGTACGTCATAATTAAAATTAAATCGGGATTTTGTTCTGATACCTGCTCAGGAGGAAAAGCCTTAAAACCTTTATGTAAACGGGCGCTTTGAAAACACCTGTCAGATATTCCAATAATATTGAAAGCGCTCAAATCAAAATTTTCATATACCACATCAAAAAATAATCCTGCGCCATATAGAAGAATTTTTTTATCTTTATATTTTTTACTAAGCTTATCAAGTCTTTTTTGGAAATTTTTCTTTTTTAATATTTCAAGTAATTCATCATATTGCATAATTTCTACCCTACTTATCTATAAGCAATAAATTTTTATCTATATCAGATTTATTGCTTTCGTAATAGCAATAAAGTTTTTTTATAGACTCCTTCATCGGAGTAAAATCAAAATTAAATTCTTTTATCAGGCGAGTATTATCACCTGTATAATCCAGCCCAAAACCTTCTTGCGCAAGTATTATTTCAGCATCCTTATTAGAAATTTCACAAATGATTTTTGCTATTTCCAAAAGTTCAATTTTCTCATCAGGAACAATATTGTAAGATTTATATTTTACATTATTTTCAATAAAAAATTCTAAAATAGGCATCAAATCCTCAATATAAAGATAGCTGAATTTCCTATTTTGACGCAAAGTTATAGGCAAATCAAACAATGTTTTGCATATCGCATTCGAAATAAATCTTATTTGCCAATCTTCGTATTTGCCAAAAATTCCAAAAATATTTAAATCCACAAAATTATCCAGATTCGCAATTTGTTTACATACAACATATTTACAAAAACTATGATCATCTTTACCCATATTTTTGCAAATATCTTCCTCTTTTGCATCAGTAATATTTTTGGAAATATCATAAACAGCACCCGAACCAAAATTTATAAATTTGCCGTATTTATCTTTATGACGTTCAAGATTGTGAAACATCCTGACATTAGAATAAAAAAGATTAACAGGATCTTTGGCATTTCGGTGACCAGGCTTTGTACCCGCATGGAGAACCACATCAAACTCCTTGCCTTTGAAAAAATTATCAACGCATTCTGTATCAATAAGGTTTAATTCAGAACTTTTTGGAGAAATAATTTCATATTTTTCAGCCAAAAAAGATTCAAGAATATTTTTGCCTATAAAGCCGCTTCCACCTGTTAAAAGAATCTTTTGCAATTCATTTTCCCTTCAATAAATTCATGAATAACTTCAGATGTTTTATCAAGTTCTTTTTCTTCCAATGCAGGAAAAATACCGACCCAAAAAGAATTGTTCATAATAAAATCCGTATTCGGAAGCAAATCATAGTGTTCCTGCGTCAAATCTTTTGAATTTAAAATACCTGAGTTGCCGATTTTTAAATCAATATCATTTTCAACTATCATCGGCTGACGCAAAATATTCCCCGCAAAAAGCTGCCTTGTACCTATCCCGTTTTCTTCAAGATATTTTACTAGCTCAAACTTATCAAATTTTTCATTTGGTTTAACGGAAATCATAAAACCAAACCATGACGGCACAGAATTTTCTGCTTCTTCAGGCAAAATCAACCAATCTTTTAAGTCAGACAGTTTTTTATATAAATAATTAAAGTTTCCATTTCTTTTTTTTACAAAGTTATCAAGTTTTTCTAGCTGTGCAAGCCCGCAAGCCGCTTGCCAATCCGTTATTTTAAGATTATAACCCGTATGAGAATATGTGTATTTATGGTCATAACCAAAAGGTAAATTACCAAACTGCTGATCAAACCTGTTTTTACAAGTATCGTCTTTTCCCAAAGGACACCAACAATCACGTCCCCAATCCCTAAAAGACATTATTATACGATAAAGCTCTTTATCATCAGTGACAATAGCTCCGCCTTCCCCCATAGTAATATGATGAGCAGGATAAAAACTGAATGTTCCTATATGACCTATTGTACCTGTGAATTGTCCATCGTATTTCGCTCCTAATGCGTCACAACTGTCTTCTATAAGCCACAAATTATATTTTTCGCATAAAGCTTTTATTTTACCTATTTCGAAGGGATTGCCAAGAGTATGAGCAATAAAAACAGCTTTAGTTCTATCTGTTATTGCCTCTTCAATTTTATCGGCGTCAATATTATAAGTCCCCAATTCACTATCTATAAAAACAGGTATTAAACCATTTTGTATAATAGGATTAACAGTTGTGGGAAAACCCGCCGCAACTGTTATAACTTCATCACCTTTTTTAATTCTTCTTTCTCCAAGCTTATGCGATGTTAAAGCTGTCAAAGCCAAAAGATTTGCGCTTGAACCGGAATTTGTACTTAAACAATATTTGCCGCCCAGATATTTTGCGAATTTTTTTTCAAACTCATCATTGAATCTTCCTGCTGTAAGCCACATATCAAGAGAAGCGTCAATCATATTCAAAAGTTCTTTTTCATCAAGTAATTTACCGGATGAAGGAATATATTTAAAGGTTCTTTTTTTAGCATGAACCGTTTTATAATACAGTTTTACGCTTTGTTTAACTATATTTCTAAGCAATTTTTCCATGTTTTTTTGCAACCTTCCGCATAATTTAAAATTTGTTTTTCTGTATTTTTTTTCATTTCTTCGCCATTATAAAATCTTTTATACCAATCTATTGTTTCTTCAATAGCTTTATTTACATCATAGAGTGGTGACCAGCCTAAATTTCTTTTTGCTTTTTCTATATTTAATTTTAAAAGCTTAGCTTCATGCAAAGAGTCACTTTTTTCAACAATAACTTGACCTTTGCCCCATATTGATACTATTTTTGAAGTGATTTCTTCAACTGTTAAAACGCTAGTATCATAAGGACCGAAATTGAAACTTTCCGCATACTCTTGACCGTTTTCAAATAATTTTTGCCCTAAAAGCAGATACCCTGATAAAGGCTCCAAAACGTGTTGCCAAGGTCTTATAGATTCAGGGCTTCTTATTATTATTGGATTATTTTGATTAATAAATCTTACACAATCAGGGATAAGCCTATCAGCAGCCCAATCACCTCCACCTATGACATTCCCCGCCCTGGCAGACGCTAGGGCAAAAGGCTTTCCGTCTTTCAAAAAAGATCTGCGATAAGATGAAGTTAAAATTTCAGCACAACCTTTTGATGATGAATACATATCAAAACCGCCCATAGAATCAGTTTCACAATATCCGTAATCAATTTCTTTGTTTTCATAACATTTATCACTTGTCACATTTACAAAAGCTCTTACAGAAGAACATTTTCTAGAGGCTTCAAGCACATTCAAAGTTCCCAAAACATTTGTTTCATAAGTTGTTACAGGATTAAAATAAGACAACCTTACAAGAGGCTGCGCCGCAAGATGAAAAACTATTTCAGGCTGAAATTTATCAAAAACTCTTTGGAGATTTTCTCTATCGCGAATATCTCCTAAAACACTTTCAACACAAGATTCTAAATTCAAAACATTATACATAGAAGGTGTTGTTTCAGGCTCAAGCGAATACCCCAAAACATTTGCCCCCAATAGTGAAAGCCATAAACTTAACCAACTTCCTTTAAATCCTGTATGTCCTGTTATCAGGATTTTTTTATTTTTATAAAAATCTTGATACATTTTAATTCCAAACTTTCCAAGGAGCCTTGCCTTTCATCCACATATCAGTTAACTCCAATTTATCCCGCATAGTGTCCATAGGTTTCCAAAAACCTCTATGTTTATAGGCATTTATTTGATTATCTTTTGCAAGATTTTCAAGAGGCTCTCTCTCCCAAATAACATTATCGTTATTATCTTGAATATAATTAAAAATCTGAGGATCAAGAACAAAAAATCCGCCATTAATCCAAGCTCCATCACCTTTTGGTTTTTCATTAAAAGAAGTAATATTATTATTGTCTTCTATTCCTAAAGCACCAAATCGTCCTGATGGTTGAACAGCAGTTAATGTAGCTATTTTATTTGATTTTTTATGATATTCAATCAATTCTTGAATATTAACATCCGCAACCCCGTCACCGTATGTAAGCATAAAAGGTTGGTTTCCCAAATATTCTTGAGCCTTTTTTATTCTTCCACCTGTGGCAGTATCCTTACCGGTATAAAGCATAGTTACTTTCCAAGGTTCATTTCTCTGTTTGTGTATTTCAACGGAATTATTATTCAAATCAACTGTAATATCAGAATAACGAGTATAATAATTTATAAAATAATCTTTAATAATATGTGATTTATAACCGGTCAAAACAATAAAATCATTAAATCCGTAATGAGAATAAATTTTCATAATATGCCAAAGAATCGGGCGACCGCCGATTTCTACCATAGGTTTCGGCTTCAAGTCCGTTTCTTCAGATATTCTGGTTCCTAAACCACCTGCTAAAATTAAAACTTTCATATTATTTCCCTTTGATTATTATTAAACCATATTAAATTTTTTTTGAAAAGTTTTTTACAGCCTTAAAAAACCTTATTTTTTAGATACCCAAAGATTATCCTTAATATAAAATCTCCACGGATAATCTTTAGCTTGTGTAATACCTATACGAGTTGAGGTAACTATTTCAGAAGGCTCAGTACCCTTTTCAATCCACAAAACTTCGGATTCTGTAAGGTCTGTTTCATTAAGCTCTCTTGATATTTGCATCTGTTTGCAAAGCTTGGCAGGTCCGTTTGTATTTTCAAGATTTCTTCCGACAGGTTCAAGCGCACGAATTAGAACCGCACAACCCCGTTCTTCGTGTTCTGTAACTACATTCATACAGTGATGCATTCCATAAGTGAAATAAACATAACTAAGCCCGCCTTTTTTGAACATAGTCTCGGAACGTTTTGTTCTGCGAAAAGCGTGGCAGGAAGGATCTTCTTGAGTATAAGCTTCAGTTTCTACAATTATGCCTTTTTTAATTTCTCCGTCAATATTGCGACAAAGAACTGCACCCAAAAGACTTTGAGCTACAACAATCGTTTCTTGCAAAAAGAAATCGCGGTTTAACCGCATAAAATACCTGCCATACAAGCAGAAATATATGATGCGAAAGTCCCGCAAATAAGAGCTCTAAAGCCCAGTTCTGCAAGATCTTTACGTCTTGTCGGTGCCATTTCCCCGATAGCTCCTATTTGTATTGCAACTGATGTAATATTTGCAAAACCGCAAAGAGCAAAAACTGCTATTGCATAACTTTTTGCAGATAAAGTATGAATTTTTACAAGATCAAAATACGCAATGGTTTCATTAAAAGCAAATTTTGTTCCCAAAAGTGAACCGACAGTACTTGCCTGATCAAGTGGAACACCCATAAGATAAGCAAAAACTGAAAAGATTTTTCCTAAAATCATTTTTAAAGAAAGATGAGGCAAGTCTATTCCGATAAATGTCAAATTAATATGTAACGCATTTTGCAAAAATCCTCCAAAATTACCCAATATCCAATCTATCATTGAGATAAGGGCTATAAGAGCAATCAACATCGCAATAACATTTATAGAAATTTGCATCCCCTCAGATGCTCCTTGAGCAATAGAATCGAGAATATTCACATGAGTTTTTTCAGTACTTATTTGAGCTGATTCTTTTGTTTCAGATTCTTCAGTTTCAGGATAAACTATTTTTGATATTACCAAAGCTCCAGGAGCCGCCATAATACTTGCCGCAAGCAAATACTCGGCAGGTATTCCTATAGAAATATAAATAGCCATAACCGCCCCTGCAATACAAGTCATACTCCCTGCCATTGAAGCAAGGATTTCTGAGCGAGTCATTTTTGGCAAGTAAGGCTTAATCATTATTTGAGCAAGAATTTGCCCCACAAAAGAACTCGCAACATTTGAAAGAGCCTCAGAGCCTGACACATTCATAATTTTATACATTGCTTTGCCCAAAACAGCCACTATTCGCTGCATAATCCCATAATAATAAAGTACATTTATCAAAATCATTACAAAAATAGTCGCGGGAATAAGCTTAAGAGCAAAAATGCCGATATCAGACTGAAAAACTTCACACATACGATTAGGGTTACAAGTTAAAACACCAAAAACAAAATTTGCTCCTTCCATAGAAAAAGCAAGGATTTTTTGTATAAAAAGACCGATTTTTTCAAAAATCATCTGACCAACAGGTACTTTCAAAACAAAAACAGCCATTAAAAACTGTAAAAGTAATCCATTAACGACAGTTTTTACAGAAATAGCTTTTTTATTATTTGACATCAAATAAGCAAGCCCCAGTATAAAAACTATGCCAAAAACCCCGAAAAATCTATCCATCGGTCATCTCCCGTATTATTAAATATTAAACATCAATATTTGTAGCATAAATAGCATTTGTTTCGATAAATTCACGACGAGGCTCAACTTTATCACCCATCAAAATATCAAACAAATTATCGCACATTGCGGCATCTTCAATATCAACCTGCAATAAAGTACGGTTTTGAGGATCCATTGTAGTTTCCCACAATTGCTGAGGCATCATTTCTCCTAAGCCTTTGAAACGTTGGATATTCAAACCTTTTTTGCCGCGTTCTTCTACAAGCTTTTGCAATGTTGCGAAATTCTTTATAGGGCACTCTGTTTTTTCGTCAATAATCAAACGTAAAACACGCTCTTCTTCAAAAAGAAAATCACGAATTTTAGGATAAGCTTGCTCAAGACGCTTATATTCAAAAGATTTTATAAGCTGAGGAGAAATAGTAACAGGTTCTTTGTCTTCTTCTCCCAAATCAAGCTCAATAGTATATCCCGCACCATCAGTATTATGCTTTATCGTTACTTTATAATTCTGTGCTGCTTCGACATTATAATTTACAGCGTGGTCTTTTAAATAATTATTTAAATATTCCGTTGTTTTTGTAATAGTTTCTTCAAAAACAAAATCGCCTTCCTGAATTTCAGAGCGAACAAGTCCTCTTATTACAACCTCAGGAATACCTGATAACATAGGTGTTTCAAACGATTTGTAATAAACTCCCATATTATTTATAAGCTCAATTAGTTCTGTGTCGCTGATGGATTTTTTCTTTTGTCCGTCAAAAAGCACAAGGTTATTTATTCCGCGTTCATTGAGTTTTTTATCAAGAGCTTTTTCATCATACAAATACTCGGATTGTTTGCCGACAGTAATTTTGTATAATGGAGGTTGAGCGATATAAACATAACCGTTTTCAATTAAAGGTCGGGCATAACGGAAAAAGAACGTTAAAAGAAGCGTTCTGATGTGTGCTCCGTCGACATCCGCATCGGTCATTATAATAATTTTATGATAACGAAGTTTTTCTAATTCAACATCATCAGGATTTGCGCTTATCGAAATACCGAAAGCCTGTATCATAGATTGAATTTCGTTATTGCCGTACATTTTATCAAGTCTTGCACGTTCTACGTTAAGAATTTTTCCGCGCAAAGGCAAAATCGCCTGAAACATTCTGTTTCTTCCCTGTTTTGCACTACCACCCGCAGAATCTCCCTCAACTATATAAATTTCGCATTTTTCAGGCTCACGGTTTGAGCAGTCTGCGAGCTTACCAGGCAAAGTGGAATTTTCAAGAACAGTTTTTCTTCTAGTCAATTCTCTTGCTTTTCTTGCCGCTTCTCTGGCACGTGCTGCCTGAAGAGTTTTTTCGATAATAGTTTTTGCGTATTTTGGGTTAAATTCAAGCCATTCTTGGAATTTGTCCCTAATAAGGTCATTAACTGCTGTTTGAGCTTCTGTGTTACCCAGTTTTTCTTTTGTTTGTCCTTCAAACTGAGGCTCTGAAATTTTAACGCTCACAATAGCCGTTAAACCTTCTCTCACATCTTCTCCGGATAAATTTGTGTCATTATCCTTCAAGATATTATTTTTGCGGGCATAATCATTTAGAACACGAGTAATTGCATTACGGAATCCCGTCATGTGTGTTCCGCCGTGATGAGTGTTGATATTATTGGCGAAACTCAAAACATTCTCGGTATAAGAATCCGTATACTGAAGTGACACTTCCGCCATAACACCTTGAGATTCACCTTCCATGTAAACAGGTTCGGGGAATACAACAGTTTTGTTTTTGTTCAAAAATTCAACATAGCTTCCTATGCCGCCTTCATAATAAAATTCTGTTTCAGCATCCGCTTTTTTATCAATGAAAACTATTTTAAGACCTTTGTTCAAAAAAGCCATTTCTCGCAAGCGATTTGCAATTACATCACAATCAATAACGGTGGTTTCTTTGAAAATCTCAGGGTCGGGATAAAAAGTGGTTTTTGTTCCTGTTTTGTCTGTTTGGGTTGTTTTTTCAACAGGGCCTGTGGGTTCACCCCTAAGATATGTTTGTTTGTGTACCCAGCCTTCACGAGATACTTCTACTATAAATTTTTCTGACAAAGCATTTACAACAGATGCACCAACTCCATGCAAGCCGCCTGATACTTTATATCCGCCGTCGCCGAATTTTCCGCCCGCATGCAAAACCGTATGAACGATTTCAAGAGCAGATTTACCGCTGTCTTCTTTTACCGCAACAGGGATTCCGCGTCCGTCATCTTGTATTGTGACACTATCATCAGGATGTACTGTCACTCGAATTTCTTTACAATAGCCCGCCAACGATTCATCGACAGAATTATCGACAATCTCATAAATACAATGGTGCAAACCTCTTTGAGAAGTTGAACCAATATACATTCCGGGACGAAGCCTTACCGCTTCTAAACCTTCTAAAACCCTGATACTATCTGCGCCGTATGATGATTGTGCATTTGTCATATATTTTCTTTTCCTATCTCTATTATGTTTTGGGGAACAATCTCCTTACCATAATTATACCATTAAGAAAATTAATGTGCCTATTTATTAATTTTCTTAAAATTATCTGCTTACTCTGTTATCCTGCTCTATCGGGCTATTTTCAAATTTAATGTAAAATTTCAATATATTCTTGATAAAATAATTTTATCAAAATAGTTTTTTTAAGGAGTTTTTTTATGAAAAATAACAAAACCATGCTTCTTTTTATCATAGGGCTTGTGGTATTCAGCTTATTTATTATCCTGACAAAACCCACAAAACTGGGTCTTGACCTGATAGGAGGATCAAGACTTGTTCTTGAAGCTCAAACAACAGATACCGTAAAACAAATTACACCGGACATGATGGACAGTTTGCAATTTGCCATAGAAAAAAGGGTTAATTCTCTAGGCGTAGCAGAAACTATCGTTCAAAGAAGCGGTGAAAAACGTCTTATTGTAGAAATTCCAAACATATCCGACACAACAAAAGCAAAACAATATCTTGGAGATACCGCTGAACTTGATTTCAGAAAAATGGATAATAATAAAAAATGGATTTCAACGGGACTAACAGGAAATGACCTTAAAAAAGCGATGGTAGGTTCAGACCCTACAACAGGCGAATGGCAGGTTATGCTCGAATTTAATGATAAAGGAACAAAAAAATTCGCAACAATCACACAAGAGCTTGTCGGGAAACCTATGGCAATATTTTTTAACGGAGAACTCCAGTCCGCTCCATACATAAATGAACCTATTTTGGGAGGAAAAGCACAAATTACAGGAGGTCAAGGCGGGTTTCAATTTAAAGAAGCAAAAGAAATGGTTGACCTTCTAAACGCAGGAGCATTACCAATTCCGGCTAAAATAATTGAAGAAAATTCGGTAGGACCCACTCTTGGTGCGGATTCTATCGCAAAGAGCAAAAAAGCGGGCATTATCGGCATAGGACTTGTAATGATTTTCATGCTTTTCTATTACAGACTGCCGGGGCTTATCGCGGATATTGCCCTTGTTCTATACACTTTGTTTACTTTCGCAATCTTTAAAATAATACCTGTTACTCTCACTCTTGCAGGCATTGCAGGCTTTATCCTAAGTATCGGAATGGCGGTAGATGCTAATATATTGATTTTCGAGAGGACAAAAGAAGAACTAAAGGTAGGACGTACTCTCTTTACTGCTATAAATGCGGGATTTGACAGAGCCTTTACAAGTATCTTTGACTCAAATATGACAACCATAATCACCTGTACAATTTTGTATATGCTTGGAACAAGTATTGTAAAAGGCTTTGCACTTACACTTGCTATCGGGGTTTTAATAAGTATGTTCAGTGCGATTACGGTTACAAAAAACTTTATGCATTATTTCTTTGATGCGTGGGATTTGAAAAATCCTGAATGGTTCGGAATAAAAGCAGAAGAAATAAAAAAAGAAGCAAAACCTGAAGAAACAACTGCCCGCAAGGCAAAATACGGCATTTTAGATTAAGGCGAGGATAAAATAATGTTTGAAGTAAAAAGAAATTTTATTGACGTAATAAAATATAAATGGCTATGTATTGCAATAACTTCTATTCTTGTAATACCGGGTGTTGTAGCAATGATTTATTTAACTTTGACAACACATGCTCCGCTAAAACTAGGTATTGATTTTACCGGAGGAACAATCGTACAGTATAGTGTTCAAAAAGAAACCACTCCTGAAAGCCTTGACCAGCTTAAAATCAAACTTGAAGAAGCCGGAATTAAAAACCCAGCGATTCAAGAAATGAGCACAGGCAAGTCTTCCGTTAAAGGCATAAAAAATATAATTTCGGTAAGGACAGCTTTTCTTGATGAAAAAACACAAGCAAAAGATGTTGCCAAAATCAGTGAAGCAACAGCTTCTGTTTTTGGGGGAGCAGATTTGATCCAAACCAGTTCTGTCGGACCTACATTAAGCAAAGAATTATTCAAAAACTCTTTCTTTGCTCTTATTTTGGCTTTTGCAGGAATTGTCGGATATCTTACACTCAGGTTCCAGCTTGACTATGCGGTTTTTGCACTTATGGCTCTTATACATGACGCTCTTTTTGTTTGCGGATTTTTCGCCATTATGGGGGTTCTATACAATACCCAAATTGACAGTCTTTTTATTACCGCAATCTTGACGGTTGTAGGTTTCAGCGTACATGATACAATCGTTGTTTACGACAGAATAAGAGAAAATAATCGATTTTTGGCAAAGAAAAAATCTTTTACCGAAATTGTAAATATAAGCGTAAATCAAACTCTCGCAAGAAGTATTAACACTTCTCTGACTTGTATAATAACTCTTTTAGCATTATATTTCTTCGGCGGAGTCAGCACAAAAGAATTTGTGCTCGCGATGGCCTTAGGTATTATTATCGGAACATATTCAAGTATTTTCTTTGCAAGCATGCTTCTTGCTGACCACAGAAGCAAACTAGCTACGCAAAAAGGCTAAGAAAAACTTTACCCATTAATGCAAAAAAGGGTAAAATAAAATCATGTTTACACACAGCTTAGTCGAATATATAGAATACCTCCACATCGAACGTGGGCTTTCAATAAACACAGAAGAAGCCTATCGTAATGACATTATGCTTTTTATTGATTTTTTAGAATCTGAAGATATTGAGATTTTTGACAAAATCACACGTTCCCACATAAATCGCTATATACGAAAACTAAGACAAGATAACTATGCCCCAAGCAGTGTAACCCGTAAAATAGCGTCTTTGCGCGGATGGTTTAAATGGATGGTAGGCAACGATATAGTATCAAGTGACCCGACAGCGGGTCTTGAACAACCTAAAATGGCGCGTCACTTGCCTAAAGTTTTAACCCTTAACGAAATTACGTCTATATTTTCAGAAAGACTTACCCCAACAGAAAAAGCCATTGTGGAACTTCTTTACGCGGCAGGGCTAAGGGTTTCCGAGCTTTCAAATTTGACATTGCAAAATATAAATCTTGACCTTGATTATGTAAGATGCATAGGAAAAGGTTCAAAAGAAAGACTTATTCCTATCGGAAAAAAGGCCAAAGATGCTTTGATTGAGTACCTCAGCGAAAGAGAAATTATCATTTTAAAAAACGATCTCAAAACGGATAAACTTTTTTTAAACGAAAACGGACATCCAATAACAAGACAAAAAGTTTATACAATAATCCGAAACCTCGGACAAAAAATTGATAAAAATATTTCTCCTCACACCATGCGTCACAGTTTTGCCACACATATGCTCGAAAACGGAGCTGATTTAAGGGTGGTACAAGAGCTTTTAGGGCACTCTGATGTATCCACTACACAACTTTATACCCATATAAGCAAAAAACGCTTAAAAGACATTTACTTTGCGGTTAACAGCGATTAAAATATCTTCGAAAAGGGAATACTATAAGTGTAATACTTAACTTGAAGATTGAAAATTAGCTATGTGGATTAATGGAGTAAAAATTGCTTTTGCGCTATTTCTTGTTTTACTGTTGACAGGGTGCTCAACTTCTGCCAAAAAAGAGAACATGATAAACAAAAGACCTGTCGTAATAAGCGATTATCAAGGTGAATCTGCTCGAGTTGTCCAACTTAGCAATGGCGTATATATATACCATGACCGTACATATCCCGGCTTGGAATAATTATCTTAAGAAATGATACAATCGTAGTAGGATAAATGCGGATTATTTTTGACAAAATAACGTGTTTTGTTCTATGATTAGTAGGCTTAACTTATTTTAATTTTTTACTAAAAATGCAAAGGAGATAGCTTTGAACATTGAATATAAGTATGGGGACTTTGAAAATATTATTTTAAATGCAATTTGGCATCTTGAAGAAAACGGAAAAGATATTGTTTCTGTTGCGGATATTCAAACAAGAATTAATACGGTAGAAGTGAAAGAATGGGCTTACACAACTGTAAAAACCGTTATGGACAGATTGGTTCAAAAAGCTCTTATATCAAGACTTAAGCAAGGCAAAAAATATTTTTATAAAAGCAGCTTTTCAAGATTTGAAATGGGCGAAATGAATATTCGTAAAATTGTAAAACAATACTACAACGGCAATATGCAAGAATTTATGACTAATGCCGAAGAGCTTTGTTCTAAATCACTTATAACGGCAGATGTCTAGGCTTACAGACAGACAAAGAACAGCCGATATTATAGTAGGAGTTTTGACAGGACAAGTTTCGGTCAGAAATGCTTTATTGCAATTTCCTTCAACTACCGATAAATCCATTAAGTGTGCTTGGCATGCACTTGTACATTTTGAGGCGGATGAGGATATTCGTGCAAGAGATGAAGAATTTCGACAAGAGCAAGACGAATTTTTGATTTTTATTTCAGATTTACTCAGAAAAGGTCAATCTATTCCGACAAATATTTTAAATGAATACGAAAACCACCACGGAAATGCAGCTTTGCCTGTTGATGACAAAAGTCTTTGGGCAAAAATTTTAGCCTTTTTCAGATTTATTCATTTAAACTGATTGTAAAAAATTGTAACTATAATACTCCTCTGCTATCAATTTTTTATCTTTCCGCGTTATTAAATAGTCGTGAAAGATGATAAGGCTAAAAAATGATAACTAGCATAAATACAGTAATGGCAAATAGTTATAGGTCAAGCTTAAAAACTTCTAAAACAACAGCTTTTAGAGGAACAAGCTATTTACTTTCAAAACCTGTTTCACAAGTGCAGAGCCCTGTTGCAGGGGTTATGAAAAGTTTTCAGCAGATGCCTTTTTTAGGGAAGTTTTTTAAGTAGTTAAATTTCAATAAAGTTTTTAAGCAACTTTTTTCCGTATTCACTCAAGATTGCTTCGGGATGAAATTGTACACCCCAAACAGGATAAATAGAGTGCCTTAAAGACATAATAACCCCATCTGATGTATGCGCTACGGGTATGATTTCAGGTGAAATATTATCAGGGTCAACCACAAGAGAATGGTAGCGAGTGGCTTTAAATCCTTGAGGAATTCCTGCAAAAAGTTTTTCATCCTGCGCAAAAATTATCTCCGAAACCTTGCCATGTACAGGTTCTTTGGCTTTTATAATTTTGCACCCGAAATTTTGTGCGATACACTGATGCCCGAGGCATACACCTAGAATTTTTTTGTGCGGAGAAAATTCTTTTATTACATCAAGCGAAATTCCCGCATTATAAGGTTTCCCGGGCCCTGGAGAAATTACAATAGAGGAGAAATCAAGTTCTTTGAGCTCCTCAATAGTGATTTCGTCATTTTTAAAAACTTGCAAATCAACGCCCAGCTCTTTGAGGTACTGCACGATGTTGTAGGTAAAAGAGTCGTAATTATCAATTAAAATCAAGGCTTACCCTCCTCATTCCACGCAGAGAATTTATACAAAAAATCGCATCAGCAATGCGTAAATCTTCCAAATAAAGAACTTTCTCTTTGACTTTTCCTTCTGTAAGCATTTTTTGGCGCAAAACCCCGTTTAAAAGCCCACATTTAACAGGCGGAGTGTACAAAATCCCGTCAATTTGAAGCAGAATATTAGACCTTGCACCTTCTGTTATTTCACCTTTTTCGTTTAAAAAAATCTCGTCATAAATTTCGTCTGCTTTGATTTTTTTCATACTTTCTTCGTACCAAGGACGAAATGTAGTTTTATGATAGAGAAGCTCCTCACTTGAGTTTACAGGTTTTTTAGAAATCACTACTTTATCGATTAAAGGTTCTATTAAAGGCAGATATTGCACTTCAAAAGTCCCGTCTTTTAAGAGTAAAACTCTTGCCATACCGTCTTTTTGAGGCTTTAATGACAGAATATCCTCATTAAATTCAAATCCCAATTCTTGCGCCGAATTTTTCATTCTGTCAAAATGTATTTCTCCCGAAATAAACTCTCCGTCTTTTGATTTAAGGGTTTCGACAAGTTTTACAGGGGTGTGTAAAAATTTTATTTTTGTCAAAGTTTCTTCCCACTCATCTTTAATATCAGAATCCCAAACTATTCCACCGCCTACTCGACATCGATAAAAGCTTTCAAAATGTTTCTTTTGCAAAATCCTTATAGGGACGCTAAAAACTGTTTCCAAAGGCGAAATAAGACCTATTGCTCCGCAATAAACCTCCCTCTTTCCAAATTCCAAACGGTCAATAATTTGCATAGTGCTGATTTTGGGAGTACCTGTCACAGATCCGCAGGGAAATACCGCTTCAAAAATTTGGTAAAAATTCACATTTTCCTGCAATTCTGCCGAAACCTCGGATGTCATTTGGTGCAGGGTTTTGTGTGTTTCAATTTCAAAAAGTTTATCGACTCTCACTGTTCCTGTTTTTGCGATTTTGCCCAAATCATTGCGCAAAAGGTCTACTATCATTACATTTTCAGCGCGGTTTTTAATATCAGAATGTAAAAATTCGATGTTTTTTGCATCTTCTTTATCATCTTTACCTCGCTTTATTGTTCCTTTCATCGGCTTCGTCTTTATAATTCCGTTTTTTATTTCAAAAAACAACTCCGGCGAAAATGACAGAATTTCTTCGTAATCATTTTTTATGTAAGCATTATAAGGTGTTGTCTGATTTTGTAAAATCTTCTGATATAGCTCAAAACCTTCTGTATCAATATTTATAAGGTGATTGTAAGTGTAATTAACCTGATAGGTATTGCCTTCTTCGATTTGATTTTTAATTTCGGTTAGGTTTTTGGCATATTCATTGTAATTAATCTCAGGCTCTGTCAAAATCATTGCAGGAGAAGTGAATTCAGGGACAAATTCCTCATATTTTTCAAAAACCTGAAAATAAATAAGAGGCAAATCGGATTTTATATCTTGCCCTAAAAAAACATCTTTTGCTTCATATCTGACATAACCCAAAAGGTAATGAGAATAACGAAATTTTTCAATTTCGGCAAAAGCATTTTTAAAACCTTCCGTATCAAAGGCTTCGATAGTTTTTACAGGATTTAAAAATTTTTTATTCGCAAAAATCATAATTTACCTTGTAAAAAGGGGCTTAACGCCCCTTTGGAATTTATTCGTACTTGATACCGGCATCTTTCATTCGTTTTAGAGCTTTTTCCAAAACATCAACAGGTTTTGTTAATGCTATACGGAAAAATCCTTCGCCGTATTTGCCGTATCCGTTCCCCGGTGGCACTACTACGTGTGCTTCTTCAAGCATTTTGGTTACAAACTGCTCGGATGTCATACCTTTTGGAACTGGAAGCCACAGATAAAAAGTCGCTTTAGACGGCTCAACATTCCATCCGAGTTCACGAAGACCCGCTTCCATGACTTCTTTGCGTTCTTTGTACATAGCGTTTAGAGCTTCTATTTGCTCTTTTGGAGCTTTGTAAGCTTCGATAGCAGCTTCTTGAATAGCTTTAAAAACACCCGAATCGATATTGTTTTTAATTGTACCTAAAGCTTTTATTGCCTCTGCATTCCCAGCAATAAAACCTACCCTCCATCCTGTCATATTGTATGATTTGGAGTGTGAGAAAAACTCTATTGCGATATCTTTTGCGCCCTCAATCTGTAAAACAGAAGGTGCAACATATCCATCGTAAGTCATTTCGCAATAAGCTTGGTCATGACATAGCAAAATATCATATTTTTTGCAAAAATCCACAGCTTTTTGGAAAAATTCCAAATCACAAACAGCACCTGTGGGATTATTGGGATAATTTAAGAACATAAGTTTTGATTTTTTTGCAACATCTTCAGGAATTGCATCCAAATCGGGTAGAAATTTATTTTCTGCTAAAAGCGGCATAGAGTAAGGTGTTCCGCCTGCTAAAATAGTTGCGTTTTGATAAACAGGATACCCGGGATCCGGGCAAAGCGTGTAATCACCGGCATCAACATAAGCAAAGAAAATATGTGCAATAGCTTCTTTTGAACCGATATTAGCCAAAACTTCTTTATCTGCATCAACTTCAACTCCAAAGCGGCTTTTCATCCAGTCGGCAGATGCCTGACGGAATTCTTTTGTACCGTTATATGGCGGATAATCGTGGGTTTTAGGGTCATCAATTGACTTGTGCATAGCCTCTACAACCGCAGGGATTGTGGGCGTATCAGGGTCACCTATTCCCAAAGAGATTATATCAATGCCTTTTTCTCTTGCAGCAGCAATTTTAGCATCTATCTGTGCAAATAAATAAGGTGGGATTTTATCCAATCTTTTTGAAGTTTGCATATTTTTTCTCCTGTTTTCCGTAATTTTCAACTGTTTTTTATCTATAATTTTTCTTACTTTAATTTACCATAAATCTCTTTTACCTGCGCAAAAGTTTCAGCAGTAGTGCCATTGTTATCGATTACAAAATCGGCTTTTTTAATTTTTTCGCCCTGGTTTATTTGGGATTTCATTCTTATTTTTGCCTGCTCGTCTGTCATATTATTTCTCTGCATAAGCCTTTTTTGACGAATATTATCTTTTGCGATAACAAGAATTACCTTATCAAAAAGCCCTTCCCAGCCGACCTCGTACAAAAGAGGTACAGAAGCTATTGCAAAATCTTTATCCGCAAAAAAATCAAAAATTCGTTTCTTAACTTCAGGATGAATAATCGCCTCCAGTTTTTGCTTTTTTTTAGGGTCGGAAAATACGATTTTTGCGAGCTTTTCCCGCGAAACTTCGCCTTGTTTTATAATTTCGTCACCGAAATCTTCTTGAAGAAGTTTTATTTTTTCGCCTAAAATTTCATGCGCAATTTTATCGGCATCAATAATTTCAGCACCAAGTGAACGAAACTGTTCTTCAACAAGGCTTTTTCCTGCTGCTATATTTCCTGTAAGAGCTATCTTTGGCATAGGTCTATTATGCCATAAAATCTATTAAATATTTGTGCTTTAAAAACTCTTGTGCCTTAAAAAATTTGACACCTAATTTTATTCAAAAAGCACTGACTGTTTTGCCGCTATACCAAGACCTATACCTGCAAGAGCATAAGTTCCCCAAGCAAGGGCATAATTGCGAATCAAATGACCTCGTTTAACACCTTCAAGCATTTTGGCGGCCTTAATACCTCTTAGAGAAGCGACTCCTTCTTCAACTATTGTAGGCACAAAAGCTCCAAAACCAATTAAACCGGCATGGTCTTTTATAAAATTGCTTTTATTATCATCTTTGGGCTGAAATGCAGGAGCTAAAAACATCAAAGCTGTCGGCACAAATGGAGCCCAACCTCTTGATTTTTGCAGAAACTTCATAAATGCTCCTGAATGCGCATTAATTGCATGACCCAATTCGTGCAAAATAAGAGACGGTTTGCTTTTCGGCGCTACCGCTATTTTATGAACATCTGAATAAAAAGCGTTTTTACCTTCGGCAACATTTGTCAAACCGCTAGATAATTCATTTCCGTATCTTGATATAAAACTATCAACATTATTTTTATCAAGATATCCGATTTCGACTTCATTCTGAAGTTTTTTTGATTCCAGCATTTTATCCGCGACTTTTTG
>JAEWLZ010000285.1 GCA_023457295.1 Cyanobacteria bacterium OH_PDB_112 | reverse complement strand
CGCTAAAATCATAGTTGAAATTGGCGTTGCCAATTTTGCCAAGATTTCGCCCAAAAGCGACCATTTGACAGATTTCCTTGATTTATTTATAATTTCTGCGCTATTAGTAGCAACGTAGTCCATACTTTTTCCTCTCGATTAAACTATAAGTTTTAACACTGTATTACCAAACGATGATGTGTCAAATATAACCTGAAACTTTTGAAATATTTAGAATACATTGTGGCTCTTTGAATAATTAGTATAATTAGCCTTTGTACATTTAATAAATATAGCTTATATTTTAATAAAATAAAGATACATCGTTTTTTTATAATCAGTCTGCCTCATTTACTATGATAACTCATCTCGGAATAATCGTTGAACGTGGAAGTAAGAAATCTAATGACCCCTAGCTCAAGTATTAGAATTATAGCAAATTTTCTTAATATTTTGGTAAATTGAAAAATCATTAACAAAATTCTTTTTTATTGGCATTAAAATTGATTTTTTAGCACTATTTTGGTTTATTACATATATCATCCAAATAGTATAAAGTTCGTCAGGAACGTAAAATGCTTTGATTGCTGTTTTCTTGCAACAATATCGTTAACATGAACTTCTAAAATTTAATTAGTACATTAATAAGTTGAAATGACCAATCGACAATACGCAGCAAAAATAATGCCACAAGCTATATTTTTGTCTGCATCAATTGTTATATTTTATTAGCGAAGTCAAACGTTATTCGTATTATCTAAAATCATCACATTTCAATCATTATTATAGCATCATGAATTCGTTAATTCATAAGCGTGCACAATAACGTAATTATAGATAAAAAAACATGAATATTTGTTGCTTTGGGTTTGTCATTAAACCAGAGCCATCGATAGCCGATATGAACTAATAAAGAATAAAAAATCAAAATCACTTGTTTTTGTTTTCCTTAAATTTTAAGACCTATTTTATCATTGTCTATTTAGATTCATTATCTTTTGTACTACATATTAACGTGGTTTATCTTATTCGATATATGCGCCTTGTTCATCATCGTCATCCCAATTATCCGCAAGTTTAATTTAGCCGACAACAAATTAAATAATAAAATGCTGCTGATGTTCGCTCGCGGAATCGGCAAATGACCGAAATAGAATCTATTTTCAAAACTGTACAACTATTTGTCAAATTGACGCAAGGCTTATATAAGGGTAAAATTACAAAGTAACTGAAATCAGTAGGAGATATTAATTATATGAAAAGAGTTTATATTGCCATGAGTGCCGATGTTATTCATAACGGTCATATTAATATTATTAAAGAAGGGACAAAACTAGGCTCAGTGATTATTGGTCTTCTCACCGATGAAGCAATTGCGAGTTATAAGAGAATACCATTACTTTCTTATGAAAAAAGAAAGGCTATTTTTGAAAACATTAAGGGCGTATCTGAAGTTATACCTCAAACAACATTAGATTACACCGAGAACCTTCTCTCCGTTAAACCTGATTTTGTGGTTCATGGCGATGATTGGCGGACTGGTGTCCAAAGGAATATCAGAGAAAAAGTTCTTGCAACTCTTAACAAATGGGGCGGACAACTTATTGAAGTGCCATACACGAATGATGTATCTTGTACCATTTTGGAAAAAGAAATTAGGCAATTCGAAAACACTCCGGATAATCGTCGTGCCAAACTTAGAAAGATGTTAAATCTCAAACCATACATTAATGTTATGGAAGCCAGTAACGGCTTAACGGGCTTAATTGTTGAAAATGCCGTTCATATCGACGAAGAAAAAGATGAAAGAAGAGAATTCGATGCCATGTGGATTTCTTCTTTGTGCGATTCGACCTTTAAAGGCAAACCAGACATTGAATTAGTAGATTTAACTTCGCGACTAAGAACCATTGAAGAGATAATGGAAGTAACCACCAAACCTATCATTCTCGATGGAGATACGGGCGGGAAAATAGAACACTTTACGTATAATGTTAAAACATTGGAACGGCTTGGCGTTTCTGCGGTAATCATCGAAGATAAGACTGGATTGAAGCAAAACTCTTTATTTGGCACTGATGCCAAACAATCCCTTGATGATCCCCATGAATTTGCTCAGAAAATCAAGGCTGGAAAAAGTGCACAACTGACCAAGGATTTTTTGATTTTTGCTCGTGTCGAAGCATTAATTGCCGGTTGCGGAGTCGAAGAAGCAATTCGGCGTTCCAAAATTTATATTGAAGAAGGCGCTGCTGATGGCATTGTTATTCACTCAAAGCAAAAAGACGGAGAAGAGATAAAACAGTTCTGCCTCGAATTTAGAAAATACTCAAAAAATATACCTCTCATTGTTATACCAACCACATACTGTCAATTCACTGAAGAAGAACTTCATGAGTGGGGCGCGAATATCATAATTCATGCTAACCACATGCTAAGAAGCGCTTATCCGGCGATGAAAAATTGTGCTTTAAGCGTTTTAAAACATCATCGTTCACTTGAAGCCTCAAAAGATTATTGTATCTCGATTAAAGAAGTTCTGGCCCTTATTCCAGGAACCAAACAGTAGGCCATTGCCATGATAGACACCCTTAAGTTTTATCAATACTTGAACAGTAACAAACTCGATTTTTTCGCTGGTGTACCCGATTCATTGCTCGCTAATCTTTGTGCTTGCATAAAAGAAAACGCACCAGCAAACAAAAACATTATTACCGCGAATGAAGGCAACGCCGTTGCCATGTGTGCCGGTTATCATATTTCAACTGGCAAGTATGGGGTTGTTTATATGCAAAATTCCGGTGAGGGGAATGCCGTCAATCCCTTACTATCATTAGCGGATGAAGATGTTTATTCCATTCCAATGTTGCTTGTTATCGGTTGGCGAGGAGAACCTGGAAAACACGATGAACCGCAGCACGTGAAACAAGGAAAAGTGACTCTTGGTTTATTAGAAGCTATGGGTATTGACTATCTTATTCTTGACGAGAGTAAATATTGTGAGCAAATCGATTCCGCATTGGCTTATTTAAAAAATAATTCTAAACCTTTCGCTCTTATCGTTAAGAAAGGGTTGTTTTCTGATTATAAAGCCGCAAAGGAAAATTCGAAATTTTCTTTAACCAGAGAAGATGCTCTCAAAGAGATAATTGCTTTGCTCAGTGACGAAGATATCATTGTTTCGACAACTGGTAAAACATCACGTGAAATTTTTGAAATTCGCGAAGCTCGTCAGCAAGGGCATAGCAACGATTTTTTAACAGTGGGTTCAATGGGTCATACAGCATCAATAGCCTTTGGCATTTGCCAAGGAACCGCAAGAAACGTATGGTGTATCGATGGTGACGGTTCGTTTATCATGCACATGGGCAGTTTAGGAGTTATTGGGGCAAATATGCCAACAAATTTTAAATACATTATTAATGACAATAGTGCTCACGAGTCAGTTGGCGGACAGCCCACTTGTTCAAGCAAATTAAATATTCCGATGATTTTAAAGGGATTCGGTTTTAAAAAGATTATTGTCGCTGAAGAAAAATCACAAATCATCAGTGCCATCAAAGTCCTACGCGACGAAGCAGCGGTGGCCTTAATCATTCACACCAAACAAGGTTCGCGTGATAATCTTGGCCGACCAACAACTACGCCCCAAGAAAATAAAAACGACCTGATGAAGAAGCTTGGTTCTCGCTAATATATGAAAGCTTTAATTTTTAATTCTGGCATCGGCAAGAGGATGGGGTCTTTGACTTTTGATAAGCCCAAATGCCTTGTCAAATTAAAAAATGGCGAAACCCTGCTCAGCAGACAAATTAGAATCTTATCTTTTTTTGGTATCAAAGATTTTGTTATTACCACAGGACCATATGTCGAAGATGTAAAAAAAGAATGTTTGAAACATCAACATTGTAATTTTATCTTTGTCCACAATGATAAATATGCTGTAACAAACTATATCGTTTCAATGGACAACGCCGCCAATTTTCTTAGTGGCGATTTTATAATGTTACATGGTGATCTTGTTTTTGATAAAAAAGCCATTAGGCGTCTTATTAACTCAAATCATCAAGCAACGTGCTATATCGATAAAACAAAACCTCTTCCCGAAAAAGATTTTAAGGGTCGAATTAAAAACAACAAACTCCACGAGG
>JAEWLZ010000284.1 GCA_023457295.1 Cyanobacteria bacterium OH_PDB_112 | reverse complement strand
ACTTGAATGCAGGCTTGATTAATGAAACACAAGCACGTGAGCGTCGTCAGAAAATCGAAAGTGAACCCGACTTTTACGGAGCAATGGACGGTGCGAGTAAATTCGTTAAAGGTGATGCGACAGCAGGTATACTTATTTGTGCCATAAATATAGTAGGTGGTTTGATTATCGGTGTCTGGCAACAGGGTATGGATTTTATGACCGCTCTTTCCACGTTTACCATTTTGACAGTCGGTGACGGTCTTGTTTCCCAATTGCCGGCTTTGTTTATATCTACCGCAACAGGTTTGATAGTCAGCCGTGCCGCAGGTCAAGATACTTCATTAAGTTATGATATGGGCAAAGAAATGTTTTCTGATCCAAGAATTTTATATGTTGTATCAGGGCTTTTGCTATTAATAGGCATGGTGCCTGGATTCCCTGTCTTGCCTTTTGTTTCTTTTTCGGCTGCGGTAGGATATTATGCCTATAATCTTGCAAAAGGAAAGAAAGATGAAAAAATAAAAGAACAAGAAGAAAAAATAGAAAAAGAAAAAGAAGCCACAAAACCTCAAAATGCACGTAAAAAAGCTTCTCGTGAAGATGTTATGGAACTTTTGGCGGTTGAAGCTATGGAAATTGAGATAGGTTACAGGCTTGTTTCTTTGTTGGATGCTGAAAGAAATGGCGATTTGCTTGATAGAATTTCTCAAATCAGAAGACAAACAGCTCTAGATTTGGGTATAATCCTTCCTTCTATAAGAGTCAGAGATAATTTGCAACTTGCGCCAAATGCTTACCAAATAAAGCTTCGCGGTGTCGCTATTGAATCAGGAGAAGTTTATCCTGATAAACTTCTAGCTATGAATGCTTCAAACATGGCGGAAGAAGTCGGTATTCGGGGTATAAATGCAATAGAACCTGCTTTTGGTTTGCCTGCTTTATGGATTAGCGACCTAGACAGAGAATTGGCAGAATTAAATGGGTTCACGGTTGTTACACCTTCTGCGGTTATTTCTACTCATTTGACAGAAGTTATTAAGAAGAATGCTTATGAAATATTAACACGTGCTGATGTGAAATCTTTGATAGAAAACCTCAAAAAGGATAATGAAGATGTAATTGAACAGCTTATGAAAGATATTACTTATTCAGAGGTTCAGACAGTAATGCAAAATCTTTTAAAAGAACGTGTTTCCGTTCGTGATTTACAGGCTATTTTGGAGTCAATTAGTACTCACAGCCGAATAAATAAATCTTCGGAGTATTTGACAGAGCAATGCAGAATGGCATTATCGAGAAGCATTTGTAAGCAAAATATGACAGATGCCGGGGATTTGCTTGCAATAACTTTAGCTCCTGATGTAGAATCAACTATTGCGGCAGGCGTAAGCGGGGATGGTCAAAATCTTAGTCTTGACCCTAATTTTACAAGAACAATGATAGATAATTTGAACAGAGAAATTGAAAATGCTTTGACTCAAACAGGTAACCAGCCTGTAATATTATGTTCTTCACCTATAAGAATGGCGTTTAGAAGGCTTATTGAAAGGACGTATCCACAAATAAGCGTAATGTCATACAATGAAATTCCTCCAAATGTAAGCGCACGCTCAGTTGGAGTGGTAAGAGCTCATGCTATGGCATAGGATTGAGGAAATAAAATGAATAAACCACAGGTAAAATTAGTTCCGCATAAAGAAGTAAAGGATGTTTTTAAGGCAGATTTTTTGTCTTATGACGGACAAAATCTTAAACTTTCTTTTGAAGAACAGGTTTTTTCAGAAGGTGAAACTTTCGATGCTATTTTAGAAGAAGGAAATCAATTAAAGTTTCTGAAAACAGAACTTTTATCGCAGAATAATACAGAATTTTCTTTTTTTGTTTTAAGTTCTCGTGACTTGATAAAAAGAGAGTATGAAAGAGTTTCTGTGATTTTGGATATTTTAGGTTCTGGTTTTTGTGCTCAAACCATAAATATAAGCGCCGGAGGAATGCAAATAAGAAGTGATAAAGGACTTGAAATAAATAAAATTCATGAATTAAAAATAAAATATGATTCCAGAGAAATCTTTGTAAAATATGAAGTGTTACGAAGTAAAAAAGATAAAAACAGATTTTTTATTTCAGGTAAATTTGTTGATATTGATAAAGATAGTAGAGCATTTATTATTCAACAAAATTTAAAAAATAAAATATTTTCTTTAAAGTCATTGCCTATGAGGCAGGAAGGAGTATGAAATGCCTAAATTAATAGCGGCTTTGTTTTCGAGCGTGGCACTTATAATTATAATGGTAAAAGTCCTGCTTAATTCTATTCAAGCAGGAATGGCAGACCCTATATATATTTTAAAAGTTTCACTTTTTGGAGCTTTAGTTTTTGGCTTGATAGGTTTTTATATGGGGCGTGTTTTTGAAGAAGGAAAAGAAGCAGTTGATGACGGTAAAATCATTGTCAAAGAAAAAGATAAAGATCTCTTGATTGATGATATTTTAATATATGATGTAGGTATACCTACAAAAGATTCTCCAAAGAAAGAAGGAGTAAATGAATAACAGTCACTAGCCTAGAACAGTCGAAGTTTATGCAGGAGCTTATGCAAGTGGTAAATCCGAGGTTTCAATAAATCGGGCATTAATTATGGTAGAACCTGCTTATACTTTCAAAGACGAGTTTGAAGGTATTCCTGTCTAGAAGATGAAACGCTATATGCCTCATGCGCTTTGGTAATTTTATCGAGTGTAAATCCTGGGCAAGCGGACTTTTAGATTACAAGAAATCTCGTAGTTGATAGTGTTGAGCAATTTTGCCCATTCATCAATTGAGATGAATTCATCTTCGTCTTGACCTAAAAGGGTTACTATATCACCTTTTTTTACGTTTTTTATGTCTGTAACGTCAATTATTGTTTGATCCATAGTAATATTTCCGATTTGTGGGACTTTTTGCCCGTTGATTATGCCAAAAATTTTATTTGATAAAGCTCTTGAAACACCATCGGCATAACCTATTGGAATTGTAGCGATTTTTTTGGTTTCATCTGCAATATATGAGTAGCCATAGCTTACGCCTTCGTCTTTTTCAATTTCTGAAATATGTACTATGCGTGCTTTTAAGCCCATAACTTGTTTTAGATTTAAAGATTTAACTGTATTTTGTGGCAAATCGGGTTCCATACCGCTAAGTCCTATGCCAACTCTTACCATATCAAATTGTAAATCAGGATATGATAGTACTGCTGCTGTATTTGCAGCGTGGAATAATATTTCTTCATTTTTAAATTCGTTATAAATTTCCATCCATTTTGAAATTTGCTGTTCGGTTATATTTTTGTCTTCTGCACAGGCAAGATGAGTAAAAATCCCTTTTACATTAAGAGATTTTTCATTTAGAGCATTTTGTATAAAAGCTTTTGCTTCGCTAAATTTTACGCCGATTCTGTTCATTCCCGTATTAATTTTTATATGGACTTTTGGCGAAATATTAGATTTTTCATATAAATATCTGCATACTCTCAGATGTTCTTTAGTAAAAATTGAAATTGATATGTTATTTTGTACGGCAGATTCGATAGCCCATTCCGGAGTATCACCCAAGACTAATATCGGAGCAGTAATCCCTCCTTTGCGCAATTGTAATCCTTCATCTACTGAAGCGACACCCAGCATATGAACACCTGAAGCCAGAAGTGTTGAAGCACTCATCACAGAGCCGTGTCCATAACTATCAGCTTTTACTACGGCAAGGATTTTTACTTTGGGCTTAAGAAGTTTTTTGATTTCTTTTATATTATGTTCAATATTGCCTAAATTTACTTCTACCCAAGCATCACGGCGAATTTGGTTCACTAAAGGACGTCTTTGTTGTTGCATTTTATTCTCCTATACCGAAATTATAATATAAAATGAGTAAACTTTTGTAAAATATCTTGATTAAAACCTAAAGTCAGGTGTAAAATAGTCGATAAAAAATCTGTAAGCAAAAATGAACTCGGTTCAAAAGGAGGACACATAGTGCAAAGCAGTAACGTTCTTAGCCATTGGGCGGATGATGTAGCGATGGATGAATTCTATGAAGAATTGGAAGAGGACATCGAAATGGTAAGCGGAGCTTACAATGCAGTCGCGAAATTTTGTAAAAAAGGAGGCATCAAGAAGCGAAAACAATGCGTAGAATAGTTAAATGTGAATAGTTTTTTTGAACAAAAAAGAGGGTGTTTGCCCTCTTTTTTATTTTTCTAGAGTGTAATTATTTCCTGTAAATTTGATATAACATAGGGTTGACATATTAAAATAAAAGCTATAACATAAAGCTTATCAAGGAAAGAAGGGTGTGAATCCCTCACTGGTCCGCAGCCGTTAAAGTCGGAACGCTTGATTCTATTTACCTCGAGACAGGAGATTTGAGATGAAAAATACGATTTGTACTTGCCGACTTTAATTTTTATATTAAGTTGGTTTTTTAGTGCAAATTTTTCAAAGAGAATTTCCTCTTCGTTAAAAAGAAGGATTTTTGTTTTAACAAAAGTCCTAAGTTGATATTTTAATCAAAGGAGAAGAGATGGAAAAAATTGTAAAAAGAGACGGTAAAATTGTAGAGTTTAATGCTGAAAAAATTACAAATGCTATTGAAAAAGCGGCAAAAACAACAAGAGAATTCGATAGGAATACCGCAAAGTCACTAACCGAAAAAGTATTGGGACTTACAAAACAACTGATTAAAGATAAGCAGTCTAATCTTAAAGCTTCATCAATTGAAGAAATTCAAGATATTGTGGAATATGTCCTTTTATCTTCAGATTATAAAAAGACTGCCAAATCGTATGTTATTTACCGTGACCAACATTCCAAAATTAGAGAATTTGCAAATAATGCAAATATTGATATGGTCGACGATTATCTTGCAAAGCTTGATTGGCAGGTAAATGAAAACTCAAATATGAGTTACTCGATTCAAGGGTTAAATAACTATATTTCTTCAAATATAAGCAAAAGTTATTGGTTGAATAAAATTTACTCTTCCGAAATTAAAGACGCTCACCAAAACGGTGATTTTCATATTCATGATCTTAATATGCTTTCTGTCTATTGTGTGGGGTGGGATTTGAAGGACCTTCTTTTAGAAGGTTTTACAGGTGTTAAAGGCAAAATCCAGTGTTCGCCCGCAAAGCATTTTCGAACAGCGCTTGGGCAAATTGTGAATTTTCTTTATACAATGCAGGGTGAAGCCACAGGGGCTCAGGCTTTTTCAAATTTTGATACCCTTTTAGCTCCATTTATAAGGTATGACGGGATTGATTTTTATCAGGTTAAACAGGCTATGCAGGAATTTATTTTTAACCTCAATGTCCCGACCAGGACAGGATTTCAAACTCCTTTTACCAATATAACAATGGACTTAAATGTTCCTGCGCATTATGCGGAACAAAATGTTATAATAGGCGGCGAAATTAAGCCTGAAACCTATAAAGAGTTTCAAAAAGAAATGAATATGCTTAATAAAGCCTATTTTGAAATTATGATGCAAGGTGATAACAAAGGGCAGGTTTTTACTTTTCCGATTCCTACTTACAATATAACAAAGGATTTTTGTTGGGATAACCCTGATTTGGAAGGACTTTGGGAAATGTCTGCAAAGTATGGCATCCCTTATTTTTCAAACTTTATAAATTCTGATATGAATCCTGAAGACGCTCGGTCTATGTGTTGTCGTTTGAGAATTGATAACAGAGAACTTGAATATAGAGGAGGTGGTTTGTTCGGCTCAAATCCTCTTACAGGTTCTATTGGTGTTGTGACAATAAATTTGCCCCGCATAGGATATTTGGCAAAAGATGAAAGAGAGTTCTTTACAAGACTAAAAGATATAATGAATCTTGCTAAAAATTCTCTCGAAATAAAGCGCAAAGTTTTGGAAAATTTTACTGATAAAGATTTGTATCCTTATACAAAGTTCTATCTTAGAGATATAAAATCAAGATATGGCGTTTTTTGGAAAAACCATTTTTCTACAATTGGGCTTGTAGGTATGAATGAGGCTTGTGAAAATCTTTTTGGGCAAGATATAGGTGCAGCTCAAGGTAAAGGTTTTGCACTCAGGGTTATGGATTATATGCGAAGCTTGATTGTTGATTTTCAAAAAGAAACAGGGAATAATTACAATCTTGAAGCAACACCCGCCGAAGGGACATCATACCGTCTTGCAAAATTGGACAAGAAAAATCTTATCTCGATAAAGTGCGCAAATGACAGCGAATATTATGAAAAAAGCGCAAAGCCTTTTTATACAAATTCAAGTCAGCTTCCAGTTAATTATACCGATGATATTTTTGAAGTCCTTGAACATCAAGATGAGCTTCAAACAAAATATACAGGCGGTACAGTAGTGCATATTTTTGCGGGAGAAAGGATTTGTGACACTACTGTTATGAAAAATCTTGTAAAAAAAGTCTGTACAAATTATCGTTTGCCTTATTTTACTTTTTCACCGACTTTCAGTACTTGCCAAAATCATGGGTATATTTCAGGCGAACATTATACTTGTCCAAAATGCGGAGAAGAATGTGAGGTTTTTTCTCGTATAGTCGGATATATTCGCCCTGTAAGGCAATGGAACGAAGGCAAAAAGGAAGAATTTGGCATAAGGAAAAATTATAAAATAACAGAAGAAAGAGTAACTTTGCCAAAATGGAAATAGGTGGATTTCAAAAAAGTTCTTTTTTAGATTATCCCGGTAAAATTGCAGCTATAATTTTTACCCAAGGATGTAATTTCCATTGTGGGTATTGTCACAATCCTGAACTTTTACCAATTAAGGGTGTTTCATCTTTTGATGAAACATCCGTTTTGGAATTTTTGAAAAACAGGCAAGGATTGCTTGAAGGAGTTGTGATTTCAGGAGGAGAACCTTGCTTGCAGTATGATATTGTAGATTTTGTTTCGAAAATAAAATCTATGAATTTTTGTGTGAAACTAGATACAAATGGTACTTTTTTCGATGTTTTAGAAGAACTTTTGAATAAAAATCTTATTGACTACATTGCTATGGATATTAAGTCTCCTTTTGGAAAATATAATGCTATTACGTGTGCAAAAATTCCCACTGAAAAAATTAAAAAAAGTATAAAACTTATCAAAAATTCCGGCATTGATTATGAATTTCGTACAACAGTTCTTAAATCACAGCTATTGATGAATGATTTTGAAAAAATAGGAAATATGATATGTGGTGCGAAAAAATATTATTTGCAAAAATTTGTATCTTCTAAAAATTTGAAAGAAAAGTATTCAGAAAATGATACCTATTCTGATGAAGATTTCGAAATTATTGCACAAAATTTAAAAAAATATGTTGAATATGTCGGTATAAGATGATTTTAATTAAAAATTCCAGAACATTTTGTTCCGCAAAATTTGCAAATGCCGCCTTTTTTTAGATTGTATTCGGTTACGATATGCCCCATTCTTTTAATTATAGCCTTTTTACAATTATGACAATATGTCATAGAGCCTTTTTCATCAACTATATTACCTGTATAAACATATCTCATCCCTGCTTTTTTTGCTATATTATAAGCTTTGAAAAGAGTTTCAGGTTTGGTGGGTGGAACATTTTGCATTTTCCAAGAAGGGGAAAAGGCGCTAAAATGCAGAGGTGTATCTTCGCCAAGATTTTGAACTATCCAGTCACATTCTTCCGCTATCTCTTTTTCTGAAGAATTATAGCCTTCAATTAATAGAGTAGTGATTTCAAGATGGCATTCAGTTTCGTTTTTTACATATTTTATTGTGTCTAAAATAGGTTCTATATTAGCGAGACAGATTTTTTTATAAAAATCTTTATTAAAGGCTTTTAGGTCTATATTCGTAGCATCCATATGCTTAAAAAATTCTGTTCTTGGTTCAGGGTTTATGTATCCTGCTGTTACGGCAACAGTTTTTATTCCTAGTTTATGGCATTCTTTGGCAGTATCAATTGCGTATTCAAAGAAAATTACAGGGTCATTGTAGGTAAATGCAACGCTTTCACAATTTTCTTTTTTTGCAATAAGAGCTATTTGTTCAGGAGAAGCTTCCATTAGTAGTTTGGGGTTTTCTTTTGATTTTGACATATGCCAGTTTTGGCAAAACATACATCCCATATTACATCCCAAAGTTCCGAAAGAAAGAACTTTGCTTCCGGGCAAAAAATGATAAAGAGGTTTTTTTTCTATTGGGTCAATTGCCAACCCGGTTGTATATCCGTATGAATTTAAGACTATATTTCCATTGATATTTTGTCTTATATTGCAAAAGCCATGCTGATATTGCGCCAGTTTGCAATTTCTGGGGCAAATAAGACATTGTGTTTTATTATCCTTTAAGGCGGTTTGATATTTCATAACATAATATTATAATATAATTTGTAAAATATTAAATTGGTAAAAATACTATGAAAAAAATCAAATGCGCATCAGTTGCAGGAACATTCTATCCGGAAAATAAACTGGAATTATCTTCCCAAATAGATAATTTTATTCAAAATAATCGTGTACATTATGATTGTTCATCAAGAGCGATTATTGTACCGCATGCAGGATATTTTTATTCAGGTCAGCTTGCCAGTGAAGCATTTCAGTATCTTAATAAAAATTCTCAAAATATTTTTATAATAGCGCCTGCCCATTATGTTGGGATTGAAGGTATTGCCGTTTCTTCATGTGATGTTTGGCAAACACCTTTAGGAGAGATTGAAGTAAATCACAAAATAAATCAAATTTTGATGAAAGATTTTGGAGCTGAGATAAACGATAAAGCCATTGAACCTGAACATTCTTTGGAGGTACAAGTCCCTTTTGTGCAGAAATTTTTACCTGATACAAAAATTATACCAATTTTAGTTGGGAATGCGAATCCAGAATTGTTGGCAGAGATTATTTCATATTTTTGGCAAGATAAAAGCAATTCTTTTGTGATTTCTTCTGATTTAAGCCACTTTTATCAGGATAATGAGGCCCAAAAAATTGACCAAATTACGGCAGAGATGATTGAAACTAATGAAATATCAAATTTCCATCCACAGCAAGCTTGTGGACTTACAGGTATTTTAGGTATTTTAGGCTTTGCTAAAAAAGAAAACTTTTCTTTCATAAGAATAAATCTTCGAAATTCATCTGTTGTAAGCGGTGATAAGGCTAGGGTAGTTGGATATGGAAGCTGGTTGTTTTTTGAAGGAACAAAAGAAAAATTTATAAAGGAAAATTTTTCAGAACTTTTGATTGATATCTGTAAAAAAAGTATTATTTCAGGATTTAAAACTGACAAATATTTCGATATTGAATCCTCGCAATTTCCTGAGGTTTTATACCAAAACGGAGCATCTTTTGTAACGCTTGAAATAGGAGGTGAACTTAGAGGTTGCATAGGGTCTATAATTCCGCATAGAGCTTTAATTGAAGATATTTCGCATAATGCTTTTGCTTCAGCGTTTTCTGATACGAGATTTGTTCCATTGGAAAAATCCGAATTCGATTCTTTAGATATAGCTATTTCTCTACTTTCTATTCCGACTCAAATGAATTTTGTGGACGAGGAAGATTTGTTGAGACAAATTGAAAAAGATTTAGACGGAATAATAATAAAAGATGGAAGCTACCAAGCGGTTTATCTGCCTTCAGTATGGGAGCAGCTTCCTGATAAAAAATTGTTTTTAAATTCTTTAAAACAAAAAGCAGGTTTGAGTTCGTCGTATTTTTCAAAAAGTTTTGAAGCATATAGATTCAGAAGCGAGTATATAGAAAGTCACTAATTTTTTTACCCAAATTTTAAGGTGGGTAAAGTTTTTTGTTACTAAATCTGAAAAACTTGTTATAATCTAATTATGAAAAGTGGATTATACAAAAAAATTCTTACAGTTTTGCCGGAAGGTGTCTTGGTTTTAGACAATGATTTTAATGTTGTTTTTGCCAATGACTGGTTCAAAAACTTGATAAAAAAAGATATCGTGGAAGGTAAAGTCACTGATTTTATTGAAAATTATCATTATGATTCTAATGAAAAAGACTATGTCATTAAGAAATTTGACACTATTATAAATGAAGAAAAAATAGCTATAAAAGTTAATTCTAAAAAAATCAGCGATGGTTATGTGATTTTGATTTCTCTTTTGAAAGAATGTATTTGTCTTGATGTTATTCATAATGATTTTATAAGCACAGTAAGCCATGAAATGCGCACTCCGTTAACCAGTATGAAAGGTTTTGTCGATACTATTTTATCGGCTGGTGATAGGCTTGATGCAGGTCAAAAAGAAAGATTTTTGCGTATTGTAAAACAACAAATAGAAAGACTTACAAGGCTTGTTGAAAATCTTCTCACAGTATCAAGACTCGAAAGTCAAAAAGTAAAATCCGTATTAAAATTTATTGATATTTCGGATTTGAGCAAAATGGTTATCGATGAAATTAAATCTAAACACAATAATCATGAGTTTAAGATTGTTGCGAATCCTGATGCTTCTCAAATTTTTGCTGATTTTGATAAAGCTCATCAAATAATGACAAATCTTATTGATAATGCTGCAAAATATTCTCCCGAAGAAACTTTGATTGAAATAATTATTAAAAATTCACCGAAAAATGATTTTGTTGAAGTCGCCGTAAAAGACCATGGGGTCGGGATTTCTGATGAATACAAAAATAAGATTTTCAGTAAATTTATGCGAATAGATAATCCGTTAACCCGTGAAGCACAAGGAACGGGGCTTGGTTTGTATATTACTAAGACTCTTGTTGAGTCGATGGGCGGTAAAATTTTTGTCGAATCAAAAGAAAATGAAGGCTCAACCTTTACGGTAAGTTTTCCTGTTGCATCGACTGAAAATCAGGTAAAACAGAGGTTTAAGCAAGATGTTCTCAAATAATTTGAATGTTTTGATAATTGATGCAAGAAAAGAACTATCGCTCAAATACAAACGCTTAATTGAGCATCATATTCCTTGTTCTGTGAGCATTTACGCTGATGAAGAAAAGATTTTTGAATATATCCAAAAATTTGAACCTGATTTGGTATTGGTTTCTGATAGCATAAAATCCCCGACCTATGAAGTTTGTTCTTTAGTAAGAGCCAAAACAAAAAGTTACAGACCCATAGTTGTTGTTCTTTCCAAATCTAGCCATCTTGATGATAAGCTTTCAAATTTGAGACATGGCGCTGACGATTTTTTATCAGAGCCGATAGATAATGAAGAATTTACAGCAAGAATTATTGCACATCTTCGTCGCAGCAGTGAAGAAAGTCTGAATTTTGTTACGAATGTTCCTACCTCAAACGCTCTTTTTAGAATTTTGAAACGGACTTTAAATACACCCGCATATTGGGCGGCGCTTTTGATTGATATTAAAAATTTTAAAGAATATAAAGAAATTTACGGTGATTTGGCATCGAATAAAATGCTTCAGACGTATAGTGCCATAATAAGGACTACGCTTGATGAACGTGATATTTTAACACATCTTGAGAACGATAGTTTTGTGATAATTACAACCCCCGAGCAAGCTGTTAAAGTCGCAAATATTCTTAAATTTGCGTTCGATAAGGTGTCGGGAAGATTTTATACTGATGAAGATTTGCAAAAAGGCTATATTACTTTATTTTCTGACGCTACTGCGGGACGTAGGATTCCGCTTGCTTCGACAAGTATAGGTATCGTGAGCAATGAATATCACGCATATTCTACGCCGCAAGAAATTTTGTGTTCTCTTATTAATACTCATAAGCTGGCGCATGCGCAGCCCGGGTCTTTTATAGTGCAGGATACTTTGAAACTTTCGGGAATGGATGCTTCTTGTGAAAAAGAAAAAAATAAAATTCTTATCGTTGAAAAAGATGCCGCACTCGCGTATTTGATTTCTGCAACCCTTGATATGCAGGGTTATCAGACTCAGGCGGTTAGCAACTACGATGAAGTTTTATCTTTGGCAGAAGATTTTGCGCCAAATGTTGTTATTTTGGACGCGTCTGAAGATAATACAGGACTTGAAGTTTGCGCTCAAATAAAAGGCGGTGAGGCAAAAATCATCGTCTCAAGCGTAATGCACGATAAAGACCTTGCCCTCAGTGCGGGCGCGGACCTATACCTGCCGAAGCCTTATGATATTTTGACCCTTCATAGTTGGATTAAAAGGTTTTTGGAGGGGTGAATAATTTTTTAAGTTATGTAAAATAAAATTTCAAAAATAGCAATTTCGTATTAATATTTAATTCCAAGTTAAATTTAATAAAATATAGGATATGGTTATGATTTATAAAATTTCACCACTATTGCAAAATAAAAGCATCATAACGACAGAAAAAAAAGACTTATCAACTTCAACTATGATAATAGATAATTCTCCTGAAAAAGATATTTTTATTAAAAGTTCTTTAAATACAAAAATGAATTTTGGATCAAAATTTGATTTTGTTGATAATAATAAGATATATATTAATGCGGGTGTGGATACATATAATAAAATTGATATGTTTTATGAGGATATTATGGGAAATTATAACCATATTGGAGGAGATAAAAAAGCCATTGATGATTTAAATAATGCGATAAGAAAAGACCCAGCAAATAGTGATATGTATTGCATATGCAAAGGGCTTGTAAAGCATATTGTAGGTGATAAAGACGGTGCAAAGTCAGAATATTCACGTGCTAAAAAATTAAATCCAGAACTTTTCAAGGAATTATCAGAGAAGATTATTGGAATGAAAAAAGATGGACTTAGAATACAAACATTCATAGAACACATTGCTAAGATATAAACTTTAAATTAATTTGCAAAAAGTTTTATCTATAATTCGTAAACTGCAAAGGTATATTGTAGCTGTCTTCATTCTGTTTCAAAAGCTGAATCACATCCTGCAAGTCATCTTTGCTTTTACCGGAAACCCTTACTTGGTCACCCTGAATTGAAGCTTGCACTTTAAGTTTTGAATTTTTAATATCGGCAACGATTTTTTTTGCAAGCTCTGTTGTGAGTCCTTTTCTAAGTAAGAAAACCTGTCTGACAGTTCCGCCTAAAGCACTTTCTATTTTTTGTCCGTCTAGAATTTTGATGCTCAAACCGCGTTTTGTCAATTTTGATTGCAAAATATCAACTATATTGAATAATTTTGTCTCGTCACTTGTTGTTATTGTGAGTGATTTATCACCTTCGAGTTTCAAATCCGAGTTTGAATTTTTAAGGTCAAAACGACCCGAAATTTCACGTTCTGTTTGGTCAACAGCGTTTACCAATTCTTGTTGATTAAATTCTGAAACCACATCGAAACTTGCATCTTTAGCCATTTTTATCTCCCTTAATTAAAAAACTTCACTTATTGATTTTTTTATTGTATCAAAAATTTCCCCTGCAACAAACTCTATATATTCCGCAGATGCTATACCGTTTATAACCAAATCAGCCGTATCTTTTTTTGGAATTATATGACGCATTGCTTCGGTTTTAACTATATCAAACTGAACTTTTGCGTCTTGTGGAGTTTTGCCTCGAGACACCGCTCTTTTGAACCATCTTTCTTTGATAAGTTCTTCAGGTGTTTCGATATAGATTGATACATCCAGAACCTCTTCAAAAATTGACTCAAGGGCAAATAATCCTTCTGAAAGAATAACTTTTGCGGGGAATTTTTTCTCCCCGTCTGGGAAGCTTTCGCAAGTGACAAAATCGTATCTGGGAGATACAATTTTGCGTTTGCGGGAAAGTTCTTTTATATGATTTTTCATTATATCAAGGTCATAAGCATCAGGTATATCAAAATTCATACCTGATTTAAAAAGTTTTTCAAAGCTTCCGGCTTCTTTTAATTCTTTAGAGGTATCTTTAAAATAATCGTCACAGCTTATTATTGTACAGATGTGTTTGTTTCGATTTTTCAGGCAAGCTTTGAGAGTATTATTCACAAGTGTCGTTTTGCCTGATGCACTTTCTCCTGTAACGCCTAAAATAATTGTAGGCTTTTGTCTTTTGACTATTTTATCCGCCAAAGAATAAATAACCCCGTCTTTTATTTTCAAAAACAGAGGCTGTTTTTGTTTTGTGTCTTCACTTACAATTTTGTAAAGACCTTGAACAATAGCGTTCAATAGCATTTCCTGAGTGGAAATCGGGCTTTCGATACGGGGAACATTAAAATATTCTACATCTGTTAAATTTTCAAACATTTGACACCTCTAAGAATATAATAATTTAAACACGGCAGAAAAAATCCAAATTTAAAGAAAAATTAATGTGAATTTTTTCTCAATTTGCGTTATAATAGTCACGGTAGTTTGTAGTGAGTTTATAAGATGTTTTTGGATAAGGCAAAAATTAAAATTATGTCAGGCGCAGGCGGTAATGGTATGGTTGCTTGGCGAAGAGAAAAATTTGTCGATAAAGGAGGTCCTGCCGGCGGTGACGGTGGTCGCGGAGGCGATGTTTATGTTATCGCTGATGAAAACCTCAGCACGCTTTTGGATTTTCGCTATAAGTCAAAATTTCAGGCAGTACAAGGTGAAAATGGTCGTAATAAAAATCAGCATGGCGCAAGCGGAAACGACCTTTATATAAAGGTTCCCGTAGGGACTGTTGTAAAAGATTCTAAAACAGGTAAAAATATAGCAGATTTAAAAGCTCATGCGGAGAAAGCTCTTGTGGCAAAAGGTGGACGTGGCGGGCGCGGGAATTCACGTTTCGCATCTTCTGTCAAACGTTCTCCTCAATTTTGTGAGCCGGGTGAGCCGGGGATTGAAAGAGATTTGGAGCTTGAGCTAAAGCTTATAGCAGATATAGGTCTTTTAGGCATGCCAAATGCTGGAAAATCAACTCTTATAAGTGTGATTAGTGCGGCAAAGCCTAAAATTGCTGATTATCCTTTCACAACTCTTGTGCCAAATCTTGGGGTTGTCCAAAAACCTAATGGCGAAAGCTTTGTTGTGGCGGATATTCCAGGGCTTATTGAAGGTGCATCCGAGGGTGTCGGATTAGGTCATGATTTTTTGCGCCATGTTGAGCGTACAAAGTTTTTAATTCATATCGTTGATATGCTTGAACCGCATCCTTACAACAACTATATGATTATCAATAATGAACTTAAAAAATATAATGAACGTCTTGCAAATGCTTATCAAATAGTGGTTTTAAATAAAATGGATTCTGCTCCATCGGAAGTTGTGGAAGAACTTAAAAAAGAATTTAAAAAAGACGGGAAAGATATCTTTGTGATTTCTGCTGCTACAAAACAAGGTGTCGATGAGCTTTTGAATTTTGTTTATAAAAAAATCGAAGAAATTCCGACTCCTGAAATTGAGATAGAATTGGATGAGGATTCAGCGGCATATGATAATGATGACAGCGAATTTGAAATCATTAAAGATAAAAAAGCTAAAGCTTATTTTGTTACAGGCGGAAAAGTTGAAAGACTTGCTTCAGTGACAGATGAGCGTAACAATGAACAAGTTTACAGGTTTCAAAATATCCTGATTGCTATGGGTGTTTTTGAAAGACTGAAAAAACTTGGAATAAAAGATGGAGATACTATAGTCGTTGGCAGTATTGAATTCAGTTATTACGACGACGAATATACAGAGGAGACAGAAGAATGAAAGACAAACTTTTTTTGATGATTCCGGGACCGACTCCCGTACCTGAAAGTGTTTTACAGGCAATGGCAAAGCATCCTATCGGGCACAGAAGTTCGGAATTCTCGAAAATTCTCAAAGAAGTTTACTCCGATTTGAAATGGTTTTTCCAGACAAAAAATGACGTATTTTTATTAACGGCAAGCGGAACAGGTGCTATGGACGCTGCTTTGTCGAATATTTTGAATCCAGGTGATAAGGTTTTATCGCTTGTTATGGGAAATTTTAGCGAAAGATGGGTAAAAATCGCTAAATCTCGAGGTGCGGAAGTTGAGACTTTGGATGCTGAATGGGGTAAGGCTATTGACCCTGAAGCATTAAAATCAAGACTTGCCGCTGATACTAACAAAGAGATTAAAGTTGTAACAGTGACTCATAACGAAACTTCAACAGGAGTTATGAATGATGTTAAAACTATTTGTGAAATAATCCGTGAACATGGTGCTTTGTCTGTCGTAGACGGAGTTACAAGTGTTGGTGCAGTACCTGTTAAACCTGATGAGTGGGGTATTGATATCCTTGTATCCGGTTCTCAAAAAGGTTTTATGGTGCCTGCCGGATTATCTTTTTTGAGTTGTTCTGATAGGGCTTTTGAGGCTTATAAAAAGTGTGAATATCCGAGCTTTTATTTTGACTTTGGTGCTTATAAAAAATCTGTGGCGGAAGATACTACACCTTTTACTCCAAATATAAATATGGTTTTTGCGCTTCATAAGGCTTTTGAAATTTTAAAAGCTGAAGGTTTAGAATCAATTTATGCTCGTCATGAAAAGATTTCAAAAGGAATAAGAACTGCTGTAAGAGTTCTTGGATTGGAGCTTTTGGTAGAAAATGATACAGCTGCTTCAAGGGCAATTACATCTATTTTACCACCTGATGGGGTAACCGTGCCGGATATTCGCTCAACTATGACAAAAGATTATGATATTGTCGTGGCAAACGGTCAAGGCAAATTTAAAGATAAAATTTTCAGAATCGGACATCTCGGTTTTGTGTCTGAACGTGATGCTATTACTGCAATCGGCGCATTGGAAGGGACTTTACTCAAGCTTGGTCACAAGTTTGAGCCAGGCTCGGGACTTTCTGCTTTATTGAAAGTGTTTGCAGAACAAAAAGTCACAGTTTAGGAGGATACGATGAAAGTTTTAATTACAGATAAAATAAATGATGTAGCGGGTAAATTTTTTGACGGCGTGGCAGAAGTCGATTTTCTGCCGACTATGACAGAAGATGAACTGGCTGAAAAAATTAAAGAATACGATGCCTTGATGATTAGAAGTCAAACAACGGTTACAAAAAAAATTATTGATAACGCTTCAAATCTTAAAATAATAGGCAGAGCAGGTGTCGGTGTTGATAATATTGATGTGAATGCCGCTACAGAAAAGGGTGTTATCGTTGTGAATTCGCCGGAAGGGAATACTACTGCCGCAGCAGAGCATACACTTGCTTTAATGATGGCTATGGCAAGACATATTCCTTCAGCTAATGAGTCTACCAAAAAAGGCAAATGGGAACGCTCAAAACTTACCGGTATAGAGCTTTTTCAAAAAACTTTGGGTATAATCGGACTTGGCAAAATCGGTGCGAGAGTAGCAAAAGTAGCACTTGCTCTAGGAATGAAAGTGCTTGTATATGATCCTTATACAAATAAGGAATTTATTGAGTCTTTAGGCTGTAAGTATGCATCTCATCTTGACGATTTTTGGGGTGTTTGTGACTTTATAACGGTTCATGTCCCAAAAACACGAGAAACGGCTTATTTGATAAATAAAAATACTCTAAATCGCATGAAAAAAGGTGTGCGCATAATCAATTGTGCTCGCGGTGGAATTATAGATGAAAATGCCCTTAAAGAAGCTATTGAAGAAGGGCAAGTGGCAGCAGCGGCTATAGATGTTTTTGATGGAGAGCCTATCACGCCTGAAAATCCGCTTCTTTCTTGTAAAGGTGATTTAATATTAACGCCGCATCTTGGGGCTAGTACAGAAGAAGCTCAAATAAACGTGGCTATTGATGTCGCCGAACAAATTGCGGAAGTATTGCAGGGTGGAAGTGCGAAAAGTGCTGTTAATATTCCTTCTTTAAAGCAGGAAAAATTGGAACCCGTCAAAAATTATATGCAAATTGCCGAAAATCTTGGTAAATTTATTCGTCAGTACACAAAAGGCTCTGCGCAGAAGCTTGAAATTACAGTTAACGGCAGTTTGTCCGAATTAGATATTTCACCTCTTAAAATAGCTATTTTGAAAGGGTTTTTGTCCACATCTTTTGAAGGTGTAAATTATGTGAATGCTCCTATAATCGCAAAATCCAGAGGAATAACTATTACAGATGTAAAGTCAGATGCGCCTTGTAGTTATTCAGGGCTGTTGAGTATAAAACTCTCAACAGAACAAGAAACGAATGTGGTTGCGGGGGCTTTGATTACAGATGAAATGCCTAGAATAGTCCGTATAAACGAGTATTCAACAAGTATTGAACCTGCGCAAAATATTCTTATTGTTCCTCATGAAAACAAACCGAATATGATTGCGCAAGTTGCTACGGTTTTAGGTGCAAAATCCGTAAATATCAGCATGATGCAGGTGGCTGATAATAAAAAGACAGGTGATTCTATAATGATAATAAATATAGATCAACCGATAGATGATGCCACAAATGCGGAAATCAAGCAAATTAACGGAATTCGTGACTCCAAGTATATTAGCCTGATGCGATAATATTCTTTGGTGATTAGCTCTGTTAGACTCCTTTAAGTATATAACTTTTAGGAGTCTAATTATGTGTAATGGTAATGATTCTGTATGTAATTGCAAAAATTGTCTGACTTTAGGTGATATCGCCCCTGATTTTACCGCAGTTACTACAAAAGGTGAAATAAAATTTTCTGAATATATAAAAGACAGTTGGGCTGTTTTGTTTTCTCATCCTGCTGATTTTACACCGGTTTGTACGACAGAGTTTATAGGTTTTGCTCAGGAAAAAGAAGCTTTTGATAAACGCGGTGTTAAAATTATAGGGCTAAGTATAGACAGTATTTATTCCCATATAGCTTGGTTGAGAGCTATTGAAGAAAAATTTGATACCAAGATAGATTTCCCTGTAATTGCCGATTTATCAATGGAAGTAGCAAAAAAATACGGTATGATTCATGAAAAAATGAGCACTACTCATGCTGTCAGAACTGTTACTATTATAACCCCCCGCGGCGAAATAGCGTTTATGGTTACTTATCCTATGAGTGTTGGTCGTAATATAAGTGAAATAATAAGAATAATAGACGCTATGCAAACTGTTGAAACTAAAAAGGTTGCAACTCCCGCAAACTGGCAAAAAGGCGAAAGTGTCATTATGACTCCTCCTCAAACTATTGAGGGGGCTCAAAAAAGAGTCAAAGAGCAAAAAGATAACCCTGAATGTTATGATTGGTTTTTATGTAAAACAAAAGTCTAAATCATAGCGAATTTATATTATTTTTAGTATTATAAAAATATGAAAATTGCAGATAAAATAACAGATTTGATTGGAAATACTCCGCTTTTGAAGTTTAAGCCTGATTTTTTAGACTTAAAAGCTGATGTTGTTCTTAAAATGGAAAATTTTAATCCCGCAAGTTCTGTAAAAGACAGAATAGCACTTGGGATGATAAATGATGCAGAAAATAGAGGACTTCTTAAAAAGGGCGGACAAATTATAGAACCAACAAGCGGAAATACAGGGATAGGACTTGCCATGATTTCTGCCGCAAAAGGGTATAAGCTTACAATAGTTATGCCTGACAATATGAGTATAGAACGCATAAAGCTTGTTGAATTTTTTGGAGCAAAAGTTGTTCTCACACCGGCAGCTTTAGGTATGCAAGGTGCTATAGATAAAGCTCATGAACTTATTTCTCAAAATGATGGTGCTGTTATCTTAAACCAATTTGAAAATCTTGCAAATCCTCAGTTTCACTTTGAAACTACGGGGCCTGAAATTTGGAATGATACGGATGGCAAAGTTGATATTTTAGTCGCCGGAGTAGGTACAGGCGGTACAATTACAGGCGCGTCAAAATTTTTAAAATCGTGTAACTCCGAAATAAAATCTATTGCCGTAGAACCTCAAGAAAGCCATGTTTTATCGGGCGGAGCCAGAGGACCTCATGGCATTCAGGGCATAGGTGCAGGATTTATTCCGGCAAATTTAGATTTAAAAATTGTAGATGAAATAATACAAGTATCTACCGAGGATGCAATAAAAACAGCTCAAATGGCAGGTAGGATTGGAATCCCTGTTGGGATTTCATCGGGAGCTGCTCTTTTTGCTGCAATAAAAACAGCGCAAAAAGAAGAAAATTCAGGCAAAATGATTGTTGTAATAATACCTGATGATGCGCTTAAATATGTTTCAACAAAATTGTTTGAAAAGGGGTAAAAATGCTTATTACAAGAGCTTTATCGCAAATAAAAGAAGATATTAAAACTATATACGAAAAAGATCCTGCCGCAAAAAATATTTTCGAAGTTATTCTTTGCTATTCAGGTCTTCATGCTTTGATTTCTCACAGAATTTGTCACAAGCTTAATTATTGGAAAATCCCTTTTTTGCCTAGGTTTTTTTCTCAATTGACAAGATTTTTTACCGGTATAGAAATTCACCCGGGGGCTACAATAGGGCGCAGGCTTTTTATTGACCATGGTATGGGAGTTGTAATTGGTGAAACAACTATAATAGGCGACGATGTTTTGATTTATCAGGGAGTTACTTTAGGCGGTACCGGCAAAGAAAAAGGTAAACGCCACCCTACTATCGGTAACAATGTTGTTATCGGAGCAGGGGCTAAGGTTCTGGGTAATATAAATATTGGAGATAATTCTCGTATAGGAGCAGGGTCTGTTGTAGTTGACGATGTTCCTATGTATTCTACGGTAGTTGGTATTCCCGGAAGAATAGTCAAGCGTGTGAAAGAGATTAACGGACAATTGCAGCATAACAGAATTCCTGATCCGATTAGCTGCGAAATTAGACGTTTGACCTATGAAATAAAGGAATTACAGGAAATAATCAAGAAAAATCAAGACTAATAGTCGTTCCGGCTATTTTATATTCTAAAATTAGTACGATTGCCTAATTAAAATTGTTGATTAATGTATCAAAATTATTTTATAAAAGCATTTTTTACTATATCAGATTTTGGAGGTATTGATATGAAAAAAGTTTTGATTGTGGCAGGGGCATTCGCTGTGGCGATAATGATTACCCTGTCTAGTTATGCTGCTTGTCCTTGCACAGCAACCGCACCTTGTTGTGAAACACCAAAACCATGTTGTGAGATGGCACAACCTTGTTG